>CAZYQA010000113.1:0-7063 GCA_964649555.1 uncultured Muribaculaceae bacterium | reverse complement strand
AAACTTTGCATTATTCTTTTCTTTGGCAAAGATTTGAATACTACAAATAAATAATAAAGAATAAATAAATAGTTTCTTCATAACACACAAAAATATTTTTATATGAAAAATTAATCAGGTATAAGGGAGCTACAAAATTAGCCCCCACACATCTGCTTTCAAATACCTACAATTAATGATTTTTAATTCTATTCAGTAAGATCCAATCCCCAATCAATTCCTTTTTTAGATGCCGGAACGCCATACTTCATCCATACAGGCATAGGCGCTCCTTTCAGATAGTGATCCATAAATTGAGATAATCTTATAGTGTAATCTTTAGCATTTATATTACTGCTAATATTGTGTGATTCATCATTATATTGCAACATCCATACTACCTTCCCCAATCTACGCAAAGCTGTAAAATATTCTATTCCTTGATACCATGGAACTGCCTCATCTTTATCGTTATGCATAATAAGAAGCGGTGTATTTACTTTATCGGCAAAAAATAAAGGAGAGTTCTCAATATATAAGTCCAATCCTCCCTCATCCCAAGGAGTAGCACCAATTCTACTTTGAGTATGCTCATATTGGAATTGTCTTACAACTCCACTACCCCATCTTATACCACCATAAGCACTTGTCATATTTGACACAGGAGCACCTGCACCTGCACACTTGAACATATCTGTTTGAGTAATCATGTATGCAACCTGATATCCTCCCCAACTTTGCCCCTGAATTGCAATATTATCTTTATCTACCCATGAGTTTTCAGATAATTTTTCAACTCCCGGTATAATACAGTTCATAGCACTTTGCCCCGGATGGCCTGTTTTATAATGAATATCAGGCATAAATACCAAATACCCGTTACTTGCAAAGAATGTAGGATTTATTGTCGATTTGCTTAATGCCGGTTTTCTGTATGTATTTCTATAATTAGATGTTTTTTCATAGAAATAAACTACCATCGGATATTTTTTATTCGGATCAAAATTTTCCGGTTTATACAAAATACCCTCTATATCCTTTCCGTCTTTTGATGTCCAATATACAGACTCACAAGTAACCCAATTATAATCACCCTGTTGAGGATTTACATCTGTTAACTTTTTAGATGTCTTGAAATTATCAAAAGTTACCCAAAGGTTAGGTGATTCGCTGGCATTACTTTTTACAAATGTGATAACATTACTCTCCTTACATTTATTTAAATAATCAACAGTATAGTTATCCTCCATGATAAGCTTTTTCATTACACCTTTTTTACTTCTGGTATAATAACCATATCCTTTAGTTTTATAATCAAAAGCTGTAAACCATATTTCGGAATTGAGAGGAATAGGATCCTCTTTTATACCCGGTGTTCCCTCCGGCAATTGTAATTTATCTGTTCTTAGAATTCTTAGCTTACGGCCTAGCTCTCTCCCCATGCCATTTGTCAGATTTATTGGATCTTTAGCTCCTGTAGGATCAACCTCCCAAACATCATACTTATCATTAATGAACACTGCTTTGTCACCTTCTCTCCAGCCTTGGGCTCCGTAGGATCCGGCCATCTGAGGCGTATCATGCAGCTCGTTCCATAATGGGACATTAATCTTAGATGTGATATTCTTAATCTCATCCTTATTTATGCTATATGAGAACCAGTTTCTCTCTTTAGGATTATACCAAACAAGATAATTAGCATCCGGAGAAGCTTTTAAAGAATATATATAATCCCCTTCAACTATTTTCTTAGCTTTTCCATCATTAAGAGAAATAATATACAAGTCACCATACGGATTAGAATTCCACTGAGTTTGAATAACATAATTAACATCCGTATTACAATATGCCCAATCTGCACTCCAGTTTGATGGTACTGTTACATTTGGATACTCCTCGGTAGCCAATTGAACAAATGGTTTTTCGCTATCTAAATCTATACAAGACAAATAACTTTTTTTCAACACCTGAGATACCTGATTTAATTGTTGAGTCTGAATATAATCATCGTTATAATGCCAAACATCAAGCTTCGCACTCTCTTTAATAGTAGTATCTTTTTGTGGTAATATTTTGGAAATTGCAAAAAACAATCTGTTATTTTTATCATTAAATGATAGAGCGCGATTTTTACTCACTCTCCATCCATCTTTTAGCCCGCTCATACCATTGTGAGCAACTTTTATAGGATTGAGATTTGTGTCATTCAGATTAACGGTATAAATCTCAACATTGTCATCAAATTTTTTTGTTGTATCTCTGTTTGTATAAAAGGCAATAGCATTATCATCCTCTGAAAAAGCCGGAAGAGAATACTCAAATTTTTTATTACCTGTTAATATTGGTCTTAGCTCTCTTTTTTCAGGATTATAAATATAAACGCCATGTTCATTTTCAAATACTTCACCTTTCTTAGGCTTTTTAGGTATCTCAATAAGACATACCATATTTTTTCCTTTTTTATCGAATGAGAATTGAGATATATTCATCAGAGTATCGATTACTTTACCATCTTTAGCATCATAAATGAATACCGCATCATTTTTAAGAGTATCATTCATCATTCTGCTTTTAAAAGCAAAAAATCTTTTAGCTTCCTCTTTAGGGATCTCAATTTTAGATAAATAAGGATATTTATTACACACCCCAGTGATATAATTATGAATTGCGAGTGTATCTTTAGCAACTTTATCACCTTTAAGTTTTTTCAATTTAGCTTCTTTAGTTTCAGAGAATTTAGGACGAATTACATATACTATATAATCTCCTATAAATTTAGATCTGGCACCCCTTTCAATCTCAGTTATTTTACCATTTTTCAAGTTTATAACATTAAGAGAGCCGTCATTCTCCTCTCTATTTCTATAATATGAAGCATACTTGCCACAATCAGTCATCGCATGCCCACCGATATTATACCATTGATTATAAACAGAATGATCTAGTGGCTTTTTAGTTTCATTTGATTGTGCTTGTAAAGAGCTATCTATGCACAAAATGCATAATAGCAAAAGGAACATTATTTTTCTCATTTTAAGTAAAATGTACGTAATTAATATTAATAAGTAAGATATAGTTATCCACTCCGCCTAGTTAAAAGCAGAATAGAGTATAAAGAATGTAGGTGCTATATTAAAAATGTACAAAGAGAGTCTGCTTCCAGACATCGTCGTTTGAGTAAACAATTATAAAATATATGAGAATTATTATATGAATTAGATTCTAATTGAGAAACTAAAATATCATTCAGATTAAAATTCAGGCTCTCCATCACAAACAAGAAAAGTGGTGGCGATTGCAATTTTTCCTCATTGCAATACTTCATTTTATCCATAGAATATACAACAGAGCCACAATGCCTGTATGGCCTATATACAGTTAATCCAAAATCATCTTTTGCCTCTTGAATTCTTTTACAGTTATAATGATACGGAGAAAAAACCTCAGTGATTAATGAAGTGGTATGATATAACTTCATGCAACAACAATGATGAATAGTAAAGCCGATAGAGCCCACTAGATAGTGCAAAATAACTACAGTAAAAATAATATATTTTAAAGCAGCCTTCATTGATGCAAAGTTAAATTAAGGTTAGTTTCGGCAAATATACTCTATTTTTTTATATATCAAAATAAAAAAAAATAAAATAAACCAACTTAAATTTGGGGTGTTATTCATTAATAAATACTTATTGTTATGATTAGATTGAATGTGTTTATTTTAGTTACTAAGCAAAATAAACAATCCGTAATTAACGCAGCAAAAGAACTAGTTTATCACACCCTTAATGAAAAGGGATGCAAAGCTTATGATTTGTTTGAAAGCTCCACCAGGGAGGATGTACTTATGATATGTGAAACATGGGATAATCAAGAGAGCCTTGATATTCATCAAAAGACACATCATTATAAGGTATTCAAAGAGGCAATTAAAAACCTTTGCACAATCAAGATAGAAAAATTCGATTTTATTTCCGAAGTGGATTCAATTCATTAAAAATTAATAATACACATTATGTTTATAGATAAAAACATTGAGGTATATCCTCAAGATGTAACCGAGCGTCATGGAGACTATGCAATATTTATTGTTTATGGCCTAAAAGAGGGAAGTAATACTATTGAGAAGGTAAAAGATGTGTGTGCAAATTTCTCAGCTATGATAAGAAGCATGAGAGTAAGATTTCCAAAGCAACAATTTAGTTGCATTATTGGATTTGGAAGTGAAGCATGGGATAGGCTATTCCCAGATAAGGGCAAACCAAAAGAGCTAACCGTATTTAAGGAGATCAATGGAGAAAGGCATACGGCAGTATCTACACCGGGAGACTTATTCTTTCATATAAGATCACATAAAATGGGAATCTGCCATGAGTTTGCATCTATTTTGGATGAGAAACTTAAAGATGTTGTAACTCCGATTGATGAGGTGCACGGATTCAGATATATGGATGGAAAAGCAATAATAGGTTTTGTGGATGGGACTGAAAACCCCGGAGTTGATGAAGATCCTTTTAAATCAGCAGTTATAGGGAATGAAGATAAAGATTTTGCAGGGGGTAGTTATATTTTTGTTCAAAAGTATATTCACGACATGAATGCATGGAATTCGCTTAAAACCGAAGAGCAAGAGATGGTTATAGGACGCAGAAAATTCAATGATGTTGAATTATCCGATGATGTAAAACCTGCGAATGCTCACAATGCAGTGACAAATATTCAAGATAAAGATGGAAACGATCTTAAAATAATAAGAGCTAATATGCCATTCAGCAACACCTCAAAAGGGGAATATGGAACATATTTTATTGGATATGCCGGCACTTTCAGTACAACCCTAATGATGCTTGATAATATGTTTATAGGTGATCCGGTTGGAAATACAGATAGGTTATTAGATTTTAGCGTACCTGTAACCGGCACTCTATTTTTTGCACCGTCTTACGATCTACTTGGAGAGCTTGGAGAAGAGTAGGCACATGTATGAATAATTAAAAATTTATTCATACCTTTATTGCGCTTTTCTGACTTTTATGAAACGATTAACCCTTACTTTAGCGCTACTATTAAGTATATTTTATTGTAAAGCGCATGTCCCTAATAAAATAACTGTTGGTGCGATTCATAACAATGCACCATATACTTATATTAATGAAAAAGGAGAACCTGATGGCTTTTGCATTGAATTATTAAATTCCATATTAAATGATTTAAATGTTGAGTCGAAGGTTCTTTTTTTATCATTATCAGATTCTCCCAAATATCTTGAAAACGGCGATACTGATTTAGCTGCATTTATCGGTTATTCAAAAGAGAGGGCATCAAAATTTTTTTTTAGCATCCCTCATAGTAAAACAATATGTGATATAATTACCCGCGATAGTATAAGGTATCATAGAATAGAGGATATAAAAAATAAAAAGATATTTGTCAAGAATGGGTCAATCAGCCATTTAGTATTATCAGGAATGGGTTATACTAATCTTATCCCTGTCTCGGATATGGTAAGCGGGCTTCAGGTTCTCAGCCAAGGAGAGGGCGATTGTGCAATATCATCAACAGCAAACTCAATGAATATCCTCACAAAGCTAGGATTGACCAATCTGGTAATAAACAATTCGGACTTCCCATCTATTGACCTATGCTTTGCTTCTACAAATCAGATATTAATAAGAAGAATCAATGAATCATTTAGCAAACTTATGAAGAATGGAGAATATGATAAGATTCATTATAAATGGTTTGGCAGGACAGAACCTATAAACTATTCAAAATATATATATTGCACATTGATCATTACTGGTATATTAATATTATTAACACTTATATTTATTCACACCCTAAAGAAGAAGATCAACTCAACTGTATCAAAAAATAACGAAATAAGCGAAAACTTAGTTTTAGCACTTGATGCAGGAGAAATGTCTGCATGGCAATTAGATTGCAATAAAAGAGTTTTCACAATTCTACATGGTCCAATGTCATCTTTAGGATCAATAACATTATCACAATATTTAGAGATGACACATCCCGAAGATAGAGGTATTCTACCTAAAGCGATAGAGAATATATTAAGGAATGATGATATAAAATGTGATGTATCATTCAGAATGATGAAGCCTGACGGAGAATGGAAATGGTGCCATTGCTACTTAAAAGCCAATAAAAAGGATAATAACAATATCAAAATAACAGGTACGTGCAAAGATATTACCAAAGATATTGAAAAAGCAAACCTACTAAACGACTTAAATAAACAAAATGAGATCATTCTGAATAATACTAGATCTGCACTATTATATTTAGATACAAACTTTATTATCCAATGGTCTAATGTAGATAAAGTGTGTGGATCTATTGGTGGAAACGCATATAAAAGCGGAGATAAATGTTTTGAAGGCTTTGGCTTAACAACCAATTGTAAAGATTGCCCTGCTGTGAAAGCTCTAGCAACCGGGGAGGTTAGCAATATTGAAAGAAGCTATATGGATGATCCTAGAGTATTTAATAAAATAGCTGTTCCTATAAAAAACGGTGATCATATTGAAGGAATTGTAATAAGGGTTGATGATGTAACTGAGTTCAAAAACCTATATAATGATCTTAAAGAAGCTAAAGAAAAAGCAGAGGTATCAGATAAACTTAAATCTGCATTCTTAGCTAATATGAGCCACGAGATACGCACTCCTTTAAATGCTATTGTCGGATTCTCTGACCTGATCATTAATACAGAAGATAAGGAAGATGGAAGCTACGGCGGAGTGTCTTCCGGTTCATTTAACTACGGCAACTCCAATCCTGATTTAAAAGCCCGTGTGGAGGAAGATCTGGAAGCCTGGATGGAGGCCCATCCGGATGTGAAGCAGGAGGACATTCCTTCGGATCTGCTGACTGCTTCCGGTTCCGGTCTGGATCCTCATATTACAAAGCAGGGGGCGCAGGTGCAGGTTGGCGCAGTTTCCAAAGCGTCCGGATTGTCAGCTGAGGAATTAAATGTTATTATTGATCATAATACCACAGGAAAGGTGCTTGGCATCTTTGGTGAAGAAACAGTGAATGTACTTGGATGTAATCTTGACATAGC
>CAZYQA010000112.1:0-7134 GCA_964649555.1 uncultured Muribaculaceae bacterium | reverse complement strand
TAAATATAATACTAATAACAAAAAATCTTTTCTTTGGTTTATCACATATAATTCTATAATTTTGTTCAACCAATAAAAATCAATATGAAGAGAGATGTTAAATATCTACAGCTGTTGGCAAAAAGCTTTCCCACTATACAAGATGCCTGCACTGAGATAATAAATTTAGAAGCAATCCTAAACTTACCAAAAGGAACAGAACACTTTGTAACAGACCTTCATGGAGAAAATGAAGCATTTGAACATGTACTGAGAAATGCCTCAGGAGTGATAAGGATAAAGGTAGAAGAGACTTTTGGGCACTCCTTGCGTGAGATGGAGAAAAAAGAGCTATGCACGCTCATATATTACCCGGATGGTAAACTGAAAATCATCAAACAGCACGAAAAAAACATAAAAGAGTGGTATCGCATCACCCTTATGCGCCTTATACAGGTGTGCTCCAACGTATCATCCAAATACACAAGATCAAAAGTAAGAAAAGCACTACCACCCGAATACTCATACATAATTCAAGAGCTGCTACACGAATCAAAAGGTACGCTTGAAAACAAACACGATTATATACTTGCAATCTTCAATACCATAATATCCACAGGGAGAGCAGATCACTTCATTATAGCAATCTGCAATCTTATCCAGAGGCTTACTATAGATTCGCTGCACGTAGTGGGAGATATATACGACAGAGGCCCCGGAGCACATATAATTCTTGACACACTATACAACTACCACAACTATGATATCCAATGGGGTAATCACGATTTGGTATGGATGGGGGCAGCAGCCGGAAGTGAAGCATGTGTAGCCAACGTACTTAGAATGTGCTTTAGATATGCAAACCTTAAAACATTAGAGGAGGGCTATGGGATCAACCTATTGCCACTGGTAACCTTTGCAATGGATGTTTACGGAGATGACCCATGTACAATCTTCCGCCCCAAGAGCAATGAAGATGAGCCGCTACCTCCAAAGCAAGCAAAACTGATAGCCCAAATGCACAAAGCTATCACCATGATACAGTTTAAGCTGGAGGCGCAGATTATAGATAGGCGCGCAGAGTTTGGCATGAGCGATAGAAAACACCTGCACCTTATAAATCCCGAAAAGGGCACAGTAACAATAAATGGCAAAGAGTACCAGCTCAAAGATAAAGACTTCCAAACACTAGACCCCAAAGACCCATATAAGCTAACCCCTGATGAGGAGGATGTAATCAAAAAACTTACACACAGCTTCAAAACCAGTTCAAGGCTAGCCAAACACATGAAATGCTTCTACAACAACGGAGCATTATACCTTGTGCGCAATGGGAACCTGCTATATCACGGCTCAGTGCCACTAAACGAAGATGGCAGCTTCAAATCGCTTGAGATAATGGGCAAAGAGTACCACGGCAAAGCGCTATTCGATAAGATAGACCAGCTGGTAAGAATCGCCTACTTCGAAGATGAGAAAGCCACAATCAAAAAATACGGACAAGATTTCGTATGGTACCTATGGTGCGGCCCCGTATCACCTCCATTCGACAAAGAGAAGATGGCCACATTTGAGAGATATTTCCTGAGCGACAAAGAGGTACAAAAAGAGAAAAAGGGGAACTACTACAGATTGAAAGACAATCAAGATATTTGCGAAAAGATACTCAAAGAGTTTGGCATTACACAAGAGCCATCACACATAATAAACGGACACATCCCGGTAAAAACCACCAAAGGTGAAAGCCCAATAAAAGCAGGTGGCAAACTACTTGTGATCGACGGAGGCTACTCCAAAGCCTACCAAGCCGAAACAGGAATAGCGGGCTACACCCTCATATTCAACTCCCACGGCCTATGGCTAGTGCAACACGACCCATTTGAATCCACCCAAAAAGCAATCGAGCAAGGTGTAGATATCCGCTCCGAAATAAAAGTAATAGAATTCACCGAAAAACGCAAATTCGTAAAAGACACCGATATAGGAAAAGAGCTCCAAATACAGATAGATGATCTCAAACAACTCTTGACCGCCTACCGCAGCGGCTTAATCCGCACCTACAAAATAGCTCTTAGCTAAGGTGCGAAAGAGGCAAAGTGTGAAAAAATCTCGCAAAAAAGAAATAATTACTATATTTACAGGAAACAAAAACTCAAATAACATGCTAATAAAAGTATCAATAGAAAACTTTTTATCTATTAAAGAGAGAGTTACGCTAAATATGACACCGGGTAGAACAAAACAACACCCAAGCCATGTTGTGAGAAAAAATCACCGAAATGGTATAGATACATTAAAATCGGCAATTATTTTTGGTCCTAATGCGTCGGGGAAATCAAACATCATAAAAGCAATTGATTTTGCCAAGAAATTCATAATAGACTCCACAAAAGTTGGAAACAAAATAGCATACACAAAATTTAAATTAGATACAGAGTTCCAGAAAAGCCCATCCAGAATAGAGTTTGAAATTAAACACAACTCAGGGAAATACTATGCATACGGATTCTCTTTTAACAATGAAAAAGTACTTGAAGAGTGGCTATATGAAATAACCTCCGACAAAGATAAGTTAATCTACGAAAGGGAAGATGGCTCATTCAAGAATGCCATAGAATTCTTTTCAAGCGAGGAGGAATCATTTGTAGTAAATACATTCAAAAGCGTAAGAGACAACCAATTAGCATTATCAGTGTTTTTAGGGCAAAAAACTGATGATGCAAAAAAATCGCTAAAAGATATTTTAAACGTGATTGACTGGTTCTCAAACACCTTAAAGATAATCTTTCCAGAAAGCAAAGTAGATAACATTGAATCTCTATTAATGAATAATAATGAGCTTCAAGAGACCTACAAAGCATTTTTCAATGCATTCAATATGGGAATCACAGATATAGAATTCTCAAAACATAAGCTATCAAGCTACAATGAAATCCCCAACGACATCAAAGAAAATATTGAAGCAGAAATAAACGAGAAAGGGATAATCTTAATCAAAAACAACAAAGGTGATGTATTTATCGCTAAATATGAAGATGGAGAAATAAGCATCTCAAAAATGCAATTCATACATAAAGGGCCAAACGATACAACTATATCATTTAAGACAACAGAAGAGTCTGATGGCACATTACGCTTAATAGACCTATTCCCAATGCTATATGATATCTCATCTCGAGATGTAGTCTATATAATAGACGAGATAGAAAGAAGCCTACACGCAAACGCAACATCCGAGATATTTAAAATATTTTTTGCAATATCTAAAAACTCCCAAATAATTGCCACCACGCACGAGACACAACTACTATCCCAATTAATATTTAGAAAGGATGAAATATGGTTTGTAGATAAAACTACACAAGGAGCAACATCAGTTACATCACTCGAGCAATTTAAAATAAGATTTGACAAAGAAATACGTAAAGATTATATACAAGGGCTCTTTGGCGGAGTTCCTAAATACAATAAATCTTGGACAAACTTCATTTTAAATAATCAAAATGCCTAGAGAGAGAGAAAATAGAGATAGATTAAGCAACACAATATCTCCCGAACAAATCTATATAATAGCTACCGAAGGGGAGACCGAACAACTATACTTTGAGGCAATAGACACACAATCAACATCCAACAAAGTCACTATTGAACTAGTACCCAAAGTAGATAGTAAAGGGAATAAAATAACAGAAAGCAACCCTCGAAACACGCTCAAATACTTAAAACTATACAACGCTGAAAACAATATAAAAAATCACAAATACAAAGAATTTTGGCTACTAAGCGATGTTGATAGATGGGGCGAGCAGATAGATGAAGTATATATAGCATGCAAGGCCGAAAACTACTTCTTTGCACTAAGTAATCCCTGTTTTGAAATATGGCTACTGCTCCATAGAAAACCAATAACAGATTTCACAGCAGAGCAGCAAGAATTATTACTTAGAAACCCAAAGGTAAATGAAAAGTGGGAGATCAAAGCTAGAGCAAAAAGAAGATACATAGAAAAGCATTTAATCTCTATCTGCGAACAATATAGCAAATCAACACTAAACACAAGCGACTACATCCCATACATTAACGATGCTATTACTAACGCAATTACACTACATATCGATAAAGCCGAAAAATACCCCACAGGACTCGGCACACACGTATATATCCTAGTAAAAAAAATCCTAAATAAATAGAGCACCTCAAGTGCAATTCCAAAAATATTATGATTTTTTTGGATTCTATTCCAAAAATATTATAATTTTTTTGGATTCTATTCCGAAAATATTAATTTTACGATATTAAAATAATACAGCCATGATCAAAAGGTTTATAGAAGATACCGTAAAATCTAAAATAGGTAGTGGAAAAGCCATAATACTTATGGGGGCAAGGCAAGTGGGTAAAACCACCCTGCTAAAAGATATATTTAAAAATAAATCCGATATATTATGGCTAAGCGGAGATGAGCCTGATATACAAGCTATGTTTGAAAATATCACGTCCACCCTTTTAAAGGCTATAATAGGGAAAAATAAATTTATAATAATAGACGAAGCTCAAAGAATACAAGATATAGGGATAAAACTCAAACTCATAACAGACCAAATCCCAGAAGTACAACTCATCGCTACAGGAAGCTCATCATTTGAGCTAGCCAATAAAATAAACGAGCCACTTACAGGGCGCAAATGGGAATATAAAATATATCCATTATCATTTAGCGAAATGGCATCTCATCATGGGCTATTAGAGGAAAAGAGGCTGATTCCGCACCGCCTAATATATGGCTACTACCCAGAAGTAGTTACCAATATAGGAGAAGAAAAAGAGATCTTAAAACAACTATCTGACAGCTATCTATACAAAGACATTCTTGCTTGGGAACAAATAAAAAAAACAGATAAACTTATTAAACTTCTACAAGCATTAGCATTCCAGATAGGCTCCCAAATATCATATAACGAGCTAGGGCAAACATGTGGGCTAGATTCAAAAACGGTAGAAAAATATATCATCCTACTTGAACAAGCATACATAATATTTCGCTTGAGCTCATTTAGCCGTAATTTGAGGAATGAGCTAAAAAGTAGCAAGAAAATATATTTCTATGATAACGGAATACGAAATGCCATTATAGCCAATTTCTCAATCGCAGAATCAAGAAGTGACATAGGAGCCCTTTGGGAAAATTTTTTGATAAGCGAAAGAATAAAGCAACATAGCTTTAATAATAAATGGAGTAACAAATGGTTTTGGCGCACAGCGCAACAAAAAGAGATAGACTATATAGAGGAGAGTGATGGAAAACTATCTGCTTACGAATTCAAATGGAATAAAAACGCCAAAGCCAAACAGCCTATCCAGTTCAAAAAAGGATACCCTGATAGCAATTTCGAGGTAATTACTCCGGGGAATGTGGAAGAGTTTTTATTATAAAATTTATTATACTCTAAAGATACACCTAGAAGAAGGGTGCTTCGAAATAAAAATCCGAAGCACCCTTAATAATGTGTGGGTTACAAAAATCGACAACGTCGATAAGCGCTTTTCTAATTTGCGGATACACAACGCACACTAAAGCCGTTACTGCGCTTGTAGCCGTTGCTCTGGTACACGTGGCTACTAGTGAAGTACAGGTACCAACTGTTGGCTGCACTGCTCGATGAACATGACCAGTATCCGCCGTTGAGACCGGCGCCGTCCAACGCGCCACTGCTGGCGTTACGGCTCCCAGTTGCGGGAATAAAGAGTGAAGCACTTGATGTGGGATTGAAGAATAATCTACCTATATAGGCAACTTCGGAGGTGCTCTTACTCACTGCGGAATTAGCAGTATTTGTTGGTGAAGAATCTATTGCCCTACGATCAAAAAAACCATCAGCGTAATATCCAAAAACACTATTAGAAACATCTGATGATCCTGATCCTGCCTTAGGACTCAAATATAACGACTGACGAAACTCGGAACCGGAAACAACTGCTGATGCACTAGGAAGAGCAACATCGGTGGCACCATCGTTGGGGCGACGGTAACCTGGAGGGCATGTCTCGTGGGTAGCCTTTAAAGCATCCCAATGAGTAGATGGAACTGTAGTATTCCATGTAACAGGCGAACCTGAGGTGTAAGGGTCAAGTGCGTAACGAGTGAGTGATCCAGTATTTGCCCACTGCCAAATTGCTCCTGCCTGGGTAGGATAAGCGGTGAACTTGCCATCATTTACTTGTACAGCCTGATTTAATGTTGTGGCAGTTAAATTATAAGGGGAAAACTTCACAGCATATAATCTATCCTCGGCAACCGTATTACCTGAACCATCTTTATCTCCTTGGCGGAATAAATAATCTGCGTCATGCCCCTGCCTTAAGAAAAGAAGCTGATATTTTTCTCCATTATTATATCTGAGTACAACGGTAGCATATCTGGCTGGATTAGTACCTGGGGTATAGGTATTCTTTAACCCTATACGAAACTCTATATAACCGTCAGACGAGACTGTCCCCGAAGCAAATGACTCTGCTGTTGCAGAATTATTAAGTTGAAAATTCTCTGCATTATTATCATTCGGAGGGAATGTGACTGCCAGATTATTATCGAACAATATATCACTATCTGCCCATTGAGCATCACTCTGATAAACTCTTGCTGTCCATAATCCCTCACTAGCAGCATCTCCTACATAGGTGCGGATTATTCGCTCACCTGTTTCATCTGCTTTCCAAAAGGCACCTACATAACTTCTTTTATCGGTAACTACTGTTCCGGGAACAGGTGAAATAGCCAATGTTTTCAACTGGGTAACATGTACTACATCCGTATTTCCATATTTGATTGTAGCCACTTGATTAGCTGCGGTAGTATTAGCTGGTGCATAGGTATACACTCGCGTTGTGCCTTTGCCATTCACACTCTCTGTTGCTGTTTCAAATGTAGCGGTAGATAATAAAGATAATCTTAATCGTGCAGGATCCGAGCTCTTTAACTCCCATTTTAGAGTAGTAGCTTCATTTCCATCCGGTTTCTTACACAATACATTAAAATTCCCACCACTTTCATCTACTGCATCTGGTGGAAAAATTAGTACATCCCTATCCACCGTCACTGTCCCCTCAGGCTCAAACTTAATCCCATAATTAATACGCTTGCCTGCCTCCCATACC
>CAZYQA010000111.1:0-7143 GCA_964649555.1 uncultured Muribaculaceae bacterium | reverse complement strand
CAACTTCTCCTCATTTACATCAAAACCAATAACATTAATGCATTTTGCAAACTCTAATGCAATAGGCAATCCCACATACCCAAGTCCCACAACAGCCAGCTTCTTATCTTTATTAATTAAACTATTATACATAATCATTAAATTAGCGAGTAAAGATAATAAAAATATCACACTTTTCTTACCTTTGCAACCATGAAGAATTTTGGAATTATCGGTGTTGCAGGGTACATAGCACCAAGGCACCTAAGAGCGATAAAAGATACTGGCAATAATTTAATTGCTGCTTATGACAAATTTGATAGTGTCGGAATTATGGATAGTTATTTTCCCGATGCTTCATTCTTTACAGAGCAAGAATTATTCGACAGACACTGCTCAATGATAAAAGGATCTGAAAGAGAAATAGATATATACTCTGTATGCACACCAAACTACTTGCATGACGCACACATAAGATACGGATTACGAATGGGAGCAGATGTAATTTGCGAAAAACCAGTTGTACTCAATCCTTGGAATATAGACGCATTAATGAAAATAGAGCAAGAAACAGGATGCAAAGCATACAATATTTTGCAACTAAGACTGCACGACTCAATTATTGCCCTAAAGAAAAAAATTGAAGAGGGACCAAAAGATAAAATATACGATATTGATCTTACATATATCACCTCAAGAGGAAACTGGTACTACACAAGCTGGAAAGGAGATGTACGCAAAAGCGGAGGTGTAGCTACAAACATAGGAGTACACTTCTATGATATGCTACAATGGATATTTGGAGAGGTAAAAGAGAATATAGTACATATCAACTCGCACGACAGAGTAGCAGGATACCTTGGGCTTGAGCGTGCAAGAGTAAGATACTTCCTAAGCATAAATGCAGAAAACCTACCTGCAAACGCAGTACAAGGTGAGAAACGCACATATAGAACAATAATGATAGATGGTAACGAATTTGAGTTTAGCGAAGGATTCACAGAACTGCACACAAAAAGCTACCAAGAGATCCTTGCCGGGAGAGGATTCAGAATATCAGAAGCTAAAAACTGCATAGAAATAGTAAGCACAATAAGAAATGCAAAACCAATAGGGCTAAAAGGGGATTACCACCCACTTGCAAAACACCCTCTAGCAAAGCATCCATTCGGATGGTAAAAAAAATATAATATTAAGAAAATGCAATTTGTAGATCTAAAAACGCAATATATAAATATCAAGGAAGAAGTGGACTCAAAAATTCAAGAAGTCCTCAACTCAACTTCCTTCATAAATGGAAAACAAGTAGAAGAATTTGCATCACACCTTGCAAAATTTACAGGGGCAAAGCATGTAATACCATGTGCCAACGGCACAGATGCTCTTCAAATTGCACTTATGAGCCTAGATCTGGAGCCGGGAGCAGAGATTATAGTACCTGCATTCACCTATGTAGCTACTGCAGAAGTGATAGGGCTACTAAAACTCACACCAGTACTGGTAGATGTATGCCCAAAAACATTCAATATCACAGCAGCAAACATAGAAAAGGCAATTACACCACGCACAAAAGCGATAGTTCCGGTACACCTGTTCGGCCAATCATGCGATATGTATCCTATACTAGAGCTTGCAAAAAAGCACAACCTATATGTGATAGAAGATAATGCGCAAGCTATTGGGGCAGAATACACATTCCCCAATGGAAAAAAAGCACAAACAGGCACAATGGGGCACATAGGATGCACATCATTTTTCCCATCAAAGAACCTTGGATGCTATGGAGATGGAGGAGCCATGTTTACAAATGATGACAGATTAGCTCTCAAGCTAAAGATGATTGCAAATCATGGGCAAAAAATCAAATACCACCACAGCGTGATAGGATGTAACTCCAGGCTGGATACAATACAAGCAGCAATTTTGAATGTAAAATTAAAACATCTGAAAGAGTATTCAGAATCGAGATATGAGGCAGCCCAAATATATACTGAAAACTTAAACAACATAGAAGGTATTACTACTCCATACCAAGCCCCCTACTCTACACATGTATATCACCAATATACACTCAAAATAGAGCAAGACAGAGAATCAATCCAACAAAAACTATCGGAAAGCGGAGTACCCTCTATGATATATTACCCCCTCCCCTTACATCATCAAGAGGCCTTCAAAAACATCTCTATTATTGGAGAAAATCTAAAAAATTCAGAAATACTATGCTCTCAGGTGCTCTCATTACCAATGCACACAGAGCTTTGCAGAGAAGATATAATTAATGTAACGCAAAGATTAATAAAAAGCTGTCAAAAATAAATCTTGACAGCTTTCATTAACTGAATTTTGCTTATTACTTTATTATTTAATTATTTTGCCTCAGCTGAAGCACCACCTTGTCCAAAATCATCTAAAACAGGAGTACTGAATTTAATTTCAGCTAATCCGGTAGTTGGATCAATATTGATATTCACATTATGAGATTTACCCATTTCAAGAGTAAGACTAGCAGTTGCAGATTTACCAGTAGCATTACCCAAAGATACACTAGATAAATCATAAACAATTGCAACTGTCACTGCTTGTGGAATAAGATTTACAGAAGAAGCTCCTTCAATACTAGCTAGATCCGCAGAAGTAATTATAGCATTGGTACTTAATGCACTCCAATCAGCAGACGTACCCTCAACTGTACCCCATGTAGTATTAGTAAAAGTAGCAGTAGGTTTTGCATTCACATTAATAGATTTAATTGTAACAGTAAAATCACCTTTATTTGTAACTTTAGCCATAAAATTAACCTGAGATAAAATTTGATTAAACTGTAGTGCAATAATTGGACTAGAAGAGCTACCAATACCTGACTCTAACTTTGAAACATAGAAAGATGCATTTTTAGTTGTGTTTGGGATTGTTGCAGTAAGAGTAACACCACCATTCTCTATAGTTGGAGTACCTGTAATCTCGGCAGCTGTTTTATAACCAACAAATTTAACGTTCTTACCATCAATAGGAAAATAGTAAGTTTGATCCAATCCCCAAGAAGAAGTATAAGCTAAAGGCTTATTTGAGATACCGGAATAAACAGCTGTCTCATAAGTATTAGCAGTTGCACTCTCTTTAAAAGCAGACAAAGTAAAAGTATCTCCTTCCAAAGCATTAGCCTTACTAATAATAGCATTCCCTTTATAAACGCCAAAACCCATTGGAACTTCTGATAGCTCAGCATTGCCATCTAATTGATTTTTGTTACAAGATATCAAAGCCGCGATACCAAGAACTGATAATAAAATTTTTTTCATAACATAGAATTTTTGATTGTTTTATATATAAATATTTATAACTAAATATTAATATCCAGATCATTGCCACTCTCCCAATCTCCAAGATTAGGTGGCACAAACCCATCATTATCCACAGGAGGGCTGGGTTCTACAACTACAGGAGCATCAGGATTAGAGATATTGATATTAGAACTATTATCAATCTCCCCTTTATCAATCTTATTCACCACATCCTTAATATCTAAATCAAACTGCTGCATCACCCCATTACTATTAGCTGTTTTAAAAGAAATATTCAATGGATCACTCTCCTGCTTACCATAATAATTGATATAAAATGAGGCCTTCCCCTTATCATCAACAGACTTAATATCACAATCCATCTCCATATCAATTAAATTATCAGTAGGTTTATTACTCCCAAGAAAAAAACCACCTCTGGCTCCACTCAACCTAGATTGAACCGCAGTAATACTTTTATGATTTTCAATATCCACCTCCAACATATAAGACTTTATAATATTACTCATAGAGATATCCATAGAATTTACTGCATCTTCCGATTTTGTAGGGCAACTCTCCCCTATATGAATTATTACATCACCACTACTCCAAGCGAATAAATACGAATCAGGTTTAGAAAGCACATCAGATTTAGAAATAGGATCTGTATATGCCTCAAAAGTATCAAAAGTTTTACCCCTAAATTGAATAGTCTGTGCTCCTTCATTTACCCTCCAATTAAAAAAAATCACATTATAATCACCTTTGGGCAGTGATATAATATGATCATCCGAATCAATATATCTCTCATATACTTTATCAGTATCAACTGAAAAAAAGAGAGCCTTTATATACTCCGGTTTAGAAATATTACCTTGCAGAGATTCCCAATCCAGCGTAATTCTGACGTCTGTATTTTCTAATTTAGGATCATCTATTCTCTTCCTACAAGAGAATAAAATAACTCGAACAATTGTTAAAAAAACAACGCTTCTCATATTTGAAATCCGGTTTACATAAGTTAATGCGTCAAATGTAAACTTTCATTTTGAATTCTGAAATATATGTTAATAGACAAATAATATACAAAAATACTAACAGCTTATTTACAGATAATTAACAGCAAATTAATATGAAAAATTAACAAAACTTTAACAAAATAAGCTTAACAAAATCTTAACAATCGATTTTAAATAAAAAAAAGCAGCTATACAGCTGCTTAATTTATACAAATATGTCTTCTAGTATCTTCTACGACGTTCTCCATCGCGGCCTCCGTCACGGTCACCACCATAGCTTCTGCGCTCTCCTCCGCCATATCCACCGCCACGATTTCCACCAGAGAAACCACCACGACGATCATTGCCACCATAGCCACCTCTATTACCACCACCAAAAGATCTAGGTGCTTTCGGACGAGCAACATTAACATTAATAACATTACCCTCAAACTTAGATTGATTAAGTGCATCAATCGCTGTTTGTCCCTCAGTATCATTATCCATTTCTACAAAGCCAAAACCACGAGAGCGTCCTGTTTCTCTATCTGTAATTACGCTAGCAGAAGAAACCTGTCCATATTGAGAAAACAAATCTTGTAAACCCTCACTGGTAGTATCCCAGCTAAGATTTGAAACATAAATATTCATCCTATTTATTTATTATTAATTATTATATTTACCGCGTTAAGGCCACGGCTTCCTTTTTCTAATTCAAAAGTTACAATATCACCTTGAGCAATACTTGCAGGAGCAGAAGATATATGAAAAAAGTACTTCTCACTACTCCCCAGATCTTTAACAAAACCATATCCTTTAGCTTCATTAAAAAATTCAATTCTTCCATTCAAAGGTAAAACTTCAATCTCTTCTTGCTTAGGGGTTGAGATAGATATATCATTTACATCCACCGAGTTATTGGTTTTTTCAGGTGGAGTGGAGCATAATACTCCATTTTCATCTACATAAGCAATCATATCCTCAAAAGAGGAAGTTCCGCTTGTTTTACGTTCTTCTTTACGTTGTTGTTTATCTTTGCGTTTTTGCTCCTTGAGCTTTTCGCGATCTCTCTTTCCTGAGGTAATTCTTTTCGCCATTTAATAAATTTAATAAATAATATTCAAAACAAAAGAGAAGATAATGATGCTTGCTTTGAATAAGATTCAGAATAACCCAGTTGTAAATGAAATGCAAAGATATAAATAATAAGCATATAAACTAATTAAATAAAATAATAAAGACTCTTAGAAAATAAAATTCCAAAGAGTCTTATTAATTATATAATACAGAACTAACTACCTACCGTAGAAAAATTTAGCAGATGGAACAAAAATTACATTCAGCTCAGGATCGGCCATATCAGGATCAAGAGGGAAAATAGGGCGAACAATCTCTTTATAAGGTAGAATCTTGAAATCCTGATCCACACCACCACGTGTTTGAGCCATCACCCAATCGGCTTTCATATCATACCACTGAGGCACAAGATAGCCTTGTTTTACCACAACAATGTCCATTTTGCTAGGGTCAATTCCAGAATTATCTAAGTTTGGAGTAGGGGTAGAAGTACCACAAACCACATACACACTACCGGTTTTTACAATAGCAATATTATTTCTCATTCTATAATAAGGATCATTTTTAGAAGCCTCATCTGGAGCTGGGCTAACATAAATAACCTCTCCTTCCAATAGAATAGGTGGCTCATAAGAGTTATCTGTCATAGCTCCTACATTAGCTTTTACTTTACCGCCAACACCCACTTCACGAGCTTGATCCACAATCTCAGTACCCGGTATAGAGCAATAAAGAAGTTTCTTACCCTTATCAGATTTAAACTCAGGGCGCTCCAATATACGAGCTAATGTCCATGTAACCTCGCCTGATCCTCCCCCTCCAGGATTATCCCCCATATCACTTATAAAGAAAGGTTTTTTCTTACTGGCAACAGCCAAATCCAAGCACTTAGCCAAAGGATATCCCGGAGCCTCCAAATCAAACTCCTTACGAACATCCCAAAACTTCTGAGCAAGTTTCTTAGCACCCTCTTCCACTTGTTTCTTATCATCACCCACAACCATCACAACACCTTGATTACGGCTATTATCACCCCAAACATATCCAATCCAGATACCTGCATCAATTACACCGGGCATAGCCTCAACACCCGGTACCATAGCATAAAGAGATTTAGCAGGCTCTACACGAGTACTTGTCCACTCACCTGATAAAAGTACCGGAACAGCAACCCACGCCTTATAAGCAGGCTTACCCTTGCCCGATTCCAATCTGTCCAAAAGATTAACCACACCTCTGCGATGAGACTCTCGAGAATCCTCATGGGGAGCCATACGGAAAGTGGTAATCAAATCGGAAAACAAAGCAACACGCCAAGAAGGATTGCCATGCAAATCCATAGTAGTAGTAACCAAAACATCATTCCCAATTACCCCTCTCACTCTCTCCATAAAATACCCTTCCGGATCATCAACCCCCTCCACACTACAGGCGCCATGATTATAAAACCAGAAAGCATCATAAGGCATATTCGCCTTAATCATCTCCAAAGTCTTATCCACAAACTCCTCATAAGATTTCTGAGTAATAGGGCCTCTCCCACTCCCCCCACCAATCATAGTAGGGAACCACTGAGCAGCTTTACCCATAGTAGAATCAGCATTCAGATAATCGGGCATCCTCACCGGCCTACCCACCATATCTTGCCTATTAGGCATAAAAACACTATTTTCAATCTGAATACCTGCAATGCCGATACGAGGCTTAGCCGTCTGAGCATCAGCCGAGGTACTAAACAACAATGGAGTCATTAAAAGTACCAAAGATAAAATCCTGTTTTTCATAATTCTTTAAGTTAAAAG
>CAZYQA010000110.1:0-7198 GCA_964649555.1 uncultured Muribaculaceae bacterium | reverse complement strand
CATATATTTTCAGGTAAAGAAAGTAAAGACTACAAGAAAAAACTTAGATCTGGCACTAAAAGCGGGAAAGATAAGCGCATGGATATATAATGTAGATGACACCACTATAAGAAATATAAAAATCGGAGATAAGTCTGAATCAATATCATTAACCCTAGAGAATATAATCAGCTATGCGCACCCCAATGACGTGAGCAAGATTAAGAAAGTATTTGATTCACTTATGAGCAAACATGTTACAAGCACCGATATAATTCTACGCTTTAAAAATGATGAAGGCTCATACGATTATTTTGAATTTAAGCTGGTATCAAGAATAAAAAGGGGAAAAGTTGTTTCGATTGCAGCTACACAAAAAAATATAACTGTAAGCTTGAATAATCAATTAAAGATGAAAGAGTCTATCACAAAAATGAATCTTGCTATAGAGACAAGTGAAATTACAATATGGGACTATGACTCTGCGGATAACACAATCTCTACCAGTTCAGATGAGAAAATTCTACTAACCACCCCGGATGAGTATTACAAATTATTAGGTATGTATAATCCCGATGTACAGAATGCTTATAAAATAATAAAAAAGGGGAAAAACGAATCATTCAAATTTGAGACAAAATACCTCAACAGTAAAACTAATGAATGGGTATATGTTACAATAGGTGGTATCCCTTTCTCTTTTGATGAAGAGGGTAAATGTATAAAATACACGGGATACGTATTGAATACAACTCAGTGGAAAATCCTAAATAAAAAACTTGAAGATAGCTCACTCATATTAAATTCAATCATAGAGAATCTGCCATGTGCCCTATACATAAAAGATATAGATAATGATTTTAGATATATCACTGCCAATAAATTATTTGCAGATTATTCATATAAGCATCGCGATGAAATCATAGGAAAAAAAGATATTGAAATATATGGTAGTGAAATGGGGAGCAAGTATAGAAAATCGGATGAGATAGCTGTAACCAAAGGGATATATACATACCAAGATATATCGGATGAAAATAACGACACCAAAGTATTCCAGACAACAAAATCAGTAATACATACAAATAGCGGACAAACAATCTTAATTGGCATAAAGACAGATATAACCTCACTACATAAAACACTGATAGAATTAAAAAATCAAAAAGAGAAGGCTCTGATGGCTGATAAGCTAAAATCTACCTTTTTGGCAAATATGAGCCACGAAATACGTACTCCCCTCAATTCTATCATCGGGTTCTCCGAGCTACTCCACGTCACTACAGATGAGGATGATAAGGCTCAATATATGAATATCATCAAACAGAATAATGAAATATTATTAAGATTGATAGGTGACATTTTGGATTTATCAAAAATCGAATCGGGATTTATAGATCTCAAACCTATAGCTTTTGACTTCTCATCAACCATTAATGATATATATCTATCAAGCTCGCAAAGAGTGGATAAAAATAAAATAAAAATCACATTAGATAATCCGTACAAAACCTGTATAATCAACCTCGACAAAAATCGTATAATACAGGTATTAAACAACTTCATAAGTAATGCAATAAAATACACCAAAGAGGGGGAGATCAAAATCTCATATACGAAAGAGAACGGAGGCATTATGATAAAAGTATCCGATACCGGAATAGGAATAGCCGAAAATAAATTAAACAGAGTATTCGGACGATTTGAGAAACTTGATGATTTTGCGCAAGGTACAGGGCTTGGCCTCGCTATAAGTAAGGCTATCCTTGATAGGATGAATGGCAAAATTGGAGTATCCAGCAAAGAGGATGTAGGCTCTACTTTCTGGGCATGGTTCCCATGCAATTAAGATACATAATTTAAACCTTACCCATTTATCTAAGTCTAAAATTAATAACAAACGACTATTGATTAATGGATAAAAAAGTTAGGTGGGGTATTGTGAGTGTGATTGGTGCTGCAATTATTGGTGGTATCTTTTATTCGCAAGTTCCAAAAAGAAGCAAAGAGCTGGATGCAGCTGACAAATTAGGCGCAAGCAAATCAAACGCTAGAAAAGCACTCAATGTAAATGCATTTATCATAAAACCGCAATTACTGAGTGATGAAATTCAGATTAGCGGTAACCTGATACCCGATGAAGAGACAAATTTATCATTTGAAACCTCAGGCAAAATAGTTGAAATAAATTTTAATGAGGGAACGGAGGTGAGAAAAGGGCAATTACTTGCAAAAGTAAACGACAGAGCATTGCAAGCTCAGCTTCTAAAACTGGAATCTCAATTAAAACTTGCTCAGGATAGAGTTTACAGGCAAAGTGCCCTTTTAAAAAAGGATGCTGTAAGCCAAGAGGCATTAGAAAAAGTGGAAACAGAATTAGCAACACTCAATGCTGATATTGAACTTGTAAAATCCAATATAGCACATACTGAGCTAAGAGCACCTTTCGATGGCGTAATAGGATTAAGACAAGTGAGTTTAGGGCAATACGCCTCCCCTAGCACAATTATAGCCAAGCTCACTAGAATTTCCCCTCTGAAAGTTGAGTTTGCCGTGCCCGAAAGATATGCCGGAGATATATCTAAGGGGACAAATCTGACATTCAAAGTAGAGGGAAAATTAAAAGAGTTCTCAGCTAAAGTTTATGCATCCGAATCAAAGATAGATCCCGCTACTCATACTTTACCTATCAGGGCACTATTCCCAAATACAAACGGAGAGCTTCTTCCGGGGCGTTATGTGAGTGTTACCCTAAAAAGAAGAGAGATAGAAAATGCCATAGCTGTCCCTTCACAAGCAATAGTACCCGAAATGGGGAGAGATCTTATCTATTTATATAAAAATGGTAAAGCGGAGCCAGCCGTTGTTACAACAGGTATGAGAACAGAAGGAGAGATTCAGATACTAAAAGGTCTTAGCATAGGTGATACCATAATTGTATCGGGTATTCTTCAATTGAGATCGGGATTAGCAGTTACTTTGGATAATGTTTATTAATCTGTAAATCCCCTATTTATGAATATTTCAGAACTTAGCATACGCCGTCCTGTACTTTCTACCGTGCTTACATTGATTATTCTGATATTCGGAATGATCGGTTACAGCTATCTGGGAGTGAGAGAGTACCCATCTGTAGATAACCCTATTATTTCAGTAAACTGCTCTTATCCGGGAGCAAATGCAGATGTGATTGAGAATCAGATAACAGAGCCGCTTGAGCAAAATATCAACGGTATCCCCGGTATCAGATCCCTATCTAGTGTGAGCCAGCAGGGCTCCAGCAGAATAACTGTAGAATTTGAACTATCCGTTGATCTTGAAACAGCAGCTAATGATGTGAGAGATAAGGTTTCTCGCGCCCAACGCTTTTTGCCAAGAGATTGCGACCCCCCTATCGTATCAAAGGCAGATGCTGATGCAATGCCTATTTTGATGGTTGCTTTGCAAAGTGACAAACGCTCACTTTTAGAGCTTAGTGAGATAGCCGACCTTACGGTAAAAGAGCAATTACAAACTATTGCAGATGTAAGTGGTGTATCTATATGGGGAGAGAAGAGATACTCAATGCGCTTATGGCTCGATCCCATAAAAATGTCGGGATATGGGGTTACCCCCACAGATGTAAGGAGCGCTATTGATAGAGAAAATGTTGAGCTTCCATCGGGGAGTATCGAGGGAAATACCACTGAGCTTACCATACGAACACTTGGGCTTATGCAGAGCCCGGAGCAGTTTAATAATCTTATAATCAAGCAAGATAATAACCGTATTGTAAGATTCAGCGATATAGGTAGAGCAGAGCTTGGAGCTGCAGATATAAGAAGCTATATGAAGATGAATGGGGTACCCATGGTGGGTATTGTTGTAACACCTCAGCCCGGAGCCAATCATATTCAGATAGCCGATGCCGTATATGAGAGAATGGAGAGGATGAGCAAGGATCTGCCAGAAGATGTAGTTTATGATTATGGGTTTGATAGTACAAAGTTTATCCGTGCATCAATCAATGAGGTGAAGGATACCGTATTTGTGGCATTTATTCTTGTTATCATCATTATATTTTTATTTCTTAGGGACTGGCGTGTAACATTGGTTCCTTGTATAGTGATTCCGGTATCACTTATCGGGGCATTCTTTGTAATGTATATTGCTGGATTCTCTATCAATGTACTCTCTATGCTTGCTATTGTGCTTGCGGTGGGGCTTGTTGTGGATGATGCCATAGTGATGACAGAGAATATATATGTAAGAATTGAGCGGGGTATGCCACCCAAAGAGGCCGGGATTGAGGGGGCAAAGGAGATCTTTTTTGCGGTAATCTCCACAACTATTACCCTTGTGGCGGTTTTCTTTCCAATCTTGTTTATGGATGGAGTTACAGGGAGACTCTTTAGAGAGTTTAGTATTGTAATCTCCGGATCTGTAATTATATCATCTTTTGCAGCCCTTACATTCACACCCATGCTTGCAACCAAAATACTTGTGAGAAGAGATACCAAAAGCTGGTTTTATAACAAAACCGAACCATTCTTTAATGGGATGAATAATGTGTATAGCAAATCATTAGAGTGGTTTCTAAAAGCAAGATGGATAGCATTTCCAACTGTATTGCTCACAGTGGGTGCTATCATATATCTATGGAGTACTATTCCGTCTGAGATGGCTCCCCTTGAGGATAGGTCTCAAATTACTATAAACACCCGCGGGGCAGAGGGGATAACTTACGAATATATAAGGGATTATACAGAGGATCTAAATAATCTTGTAGACTCTATAATACCCGATGCCAAAGCTGTAACAGCTCGTGTATCAAGCGGTAGTGGAAATATCAGAATCACTCTTAAAGATATGAATGAGAGAGATTATTCCCAAATGGAGGTAGCAGAAAAAATCTCTGCAGCAGTGAGAACAAAGACTGATGCCCGTGCCTTTGTGCAACAATCATCATCATTTGGAGGGCGCAGAGGGAGTATGCCTGTGCAATATGTATTACAAGCTACCAACTTAGAGAAACTGCAAGAGGTTTTACCAACATTTATGATGAAAGTTTATGAGAATCCTGTATTCCAAATGGCTGATGTAAACTTAAAATTCAGCAAGCCAGAATCTCGTATAAGTATTAACAGAGATAAAGCAGGGCTTATGGGAGTGAGTACAAGAAATATTGCGCAAACCCTGCAATACGGGCTGAGTGGGCAACGTATGGGATATTTCTATATGAACGGAAAGCAATACGAAATATTAGGTGAGATCAACAGGCAGCAACGTAATAAACCTGCCGACCTTAAAGCAATATATATAAGGAGTGATAAAGGAGAAATGATCCAATTAGACAACCTTGTTGAGCTTACAGAGGGGATTGCTCCTCCGCAATTACATAGATACAACCGTTTTGTATCGGCAACAGTTTCGGCAGGGTTGGCAAAAGGGCACACCATTGGAGAGGGGCTGGATGAGATGGATAAGATTGCCAAAGAGGTACTTGATGATAGCTTTAGAACTGCCCTTACAGGTGATTCAAAAGAGTTCAGAGAGAGTTCATCAAGCCTTATGTTTGCATTCATCCTTGCAATTGTGCTTATCTATCTTATTTTGGCAGCACAGTTTGAGAGTTTCAAAGATCCTTTGATTATAATGCTTACAGTACCTCTGGCTATTGCAGGAGCACTTATCTTTATGCACTTTGGCGGCATTACAATGAATATTTTTAGCCAGATCGGGATTATTATGCTTATTGGGCTGGTAGCAAAAAATGGTATCCTGATAGTAGAATTTGCAAATCAGAAACAAGATATGGGAGAGGATAAAATGAGCGCAATAAAAAGTGCATCATTACAGCGCTTACGCCCTATACTTATGACAAGTGCTTCTACAATCCTTGGGCTTCTACCTCTTGCCTTGGCAAGTGGAGAGGGGAGCAACCAACGTATAGCAATGGGTACGGCAGTTGTAGGGGGAATGTTGATTTCCACTCTTCTTACAATGTATATTGTACCTGCAATTTATAGTTATATTTCAACCAATCGTAAAGGAAAATCGAGTATGATTCCACCATTAGCAATAATTATATTCTTATGTACTTTTTCTCAAAATGCAAATGCGCAAGAGATAAATAATAATGCCCTCCCACTATCTTTGAACAATTGTATAGAAACTGGGCTTGAAAATAATTTTTCTCTGCGGATAGTGAGAAATATGGAGCAAATAAGCTCCAATAATGCAACATTGGGAAATGCCGGATACCTCCCTAAAATAGATCTGAGCACAAGTTACAGAACCTCTCTGGATAATACCACCTCAACTCTAAGAAGTACCGGGGACAAAACAACTAATAATAATGTTTTTGATCAGACATATAATGCCGGGGTAAATCTTAACTGGACAATTTTTGATGGTTTCAATATCCAAACAAATTATAAGAAACTAAAGGAGCTTGAAAGGCAAGGGGAAACCAATACCAGAATAGCCATTGAAGATTTTATTGCGGGTATTTCTGTAGAGTATTACAACTATATTCAACAGAGTATAAGGCTATCTAATTTACAGTATTCTATGATCCTTTCTAAAGAGAGGCTCAGGATTGTAGAGGAGAGATACCGAATCGGTAGCTTCTCGGGGCTGGATTACCAACAAGCCAAAGTTGATTATAATGCAGATCATGCAAAATACCTTAAGCAGCAAGAGGTTGTTATATCCTCTGGAATCAGCTTAAATAAATGGATGGCGATTGCAGAGGTAGCTGCTCCGGTAAATGTGGCAGATACTTCTATCGTAGTATCAGATAAATTCAATTACGATTCATTATATGAGAATATGATGACTACAAACACATCGCTATTGAAAGCGGAGCAAAATCAGACTCTGGCGCAACTAGATTATAAGAAGGTGATCTCTCGTAACTACCCATATCTTTCTCTAAATGCGGGATATGGATACACTTTTAATAAATATGATATTGCGGCAAATAGCAAACGTTCAAATTTAGGACTAAGCACTGGAGTAACTTTGGGTATCACTATTTTTGACGGAAACAGAAGCAGAGAGAGGCAGAATGCAGATATTACCATTCAGAACTCACAGTTGCAACGTCAAGAGCTTGAACTTTCATTAAAAGCCAACCTAAGTAATTTATGGCAATCGTACATAAATAACCTTAAACTGGTAAAGCTGGAGGAACAAAACTTAATAACCGCAAAAGACAACTACTCTATAGCAAATG
>CAZYQA010000109.1:0-7206 GCA_964649555.1 uncultured Muribaculaceae bacterium | reverse complement strand
GTTTATGAATACCTGGAAAAGGAACTTGCTACAGGTAAGTTGTCATAAGGTACAAGGTTACTCATAGAAAAGCCTCTCTCTTTACCCTCAACTCTATTAGCCCATATTTTCTCAGGGATACTAGAATATTCTCTACCTTCCCATAAATTACCAGTAATTGTAATTGAAGCTCTATTTACATTCCAAAATGCTTTAGTTATTTTGAACTTATAAATCTGATCTGTTCCATATCTAGTACTTAAGCTAGGATCAGTAACTTTTGTAGCCCAGATTACCTCTTTTGTAATACTATGTACAACCTTAAATCCTACATCTGTTTGTTTAACAATTTTGTATTGATAATCTGACTGTTTAGGTGAGCCATTGATAAAATCTGAATCATAATTATAATTTATATTTGAGTATTTTTCAGGAAGAATATACAAATACAATTCTTTATCAATTCCGCTCTTATTCTCTGCATCTGCGCTTTTTACTGATAATGAAACATTCCCTTTATTCTCTGCATCTAATGCAATTTTAAGCCAGCAGTCATCACTGTTTTTATCCAAAACTTCTACTTTTTTTGATAGAGTATTATATTTAACAATCTCTAATTTATGAGCCATATTTCTTGTCCAGAAATTAAATAATATTTCTCGCTCTTGTGTTGGAGTTGCATCACCTCCTGTTGAAGGGCTAGATTCTGTTAAATATCCTGTAGGGCTGAATAATACTCCAGTAGCTTTTGAAATTCCCTTTATTCCAACCTGCACAGCAGACATACCTGTAAATTCTACAGGAATCTTTACCCATTTTGATTGATTAGTTAGATCTGTTTTAGGTGCAACGATAATATCCCCTTTATTACCAAAGGCTTGGTTCTTACCACTTATAATTAGTGAATTATCTATACTTGTTGTTACAGGAATATCTGCTGTGCCTGTTAAATTCCTCAATGGTTGATCTATCCATTCGGGGCACTCTAATATTTTCCAGTCATAGTTAGCTGTTATACCAAATCTTCTTACTCTTACGTTTCCGTTTACTAGCGTATCAATAAGAATATTATCAACCTTTTCATACTTATATGGAGATGATGTGGTGTATGCCATTATATCCAATACCCTTTCTTTAGGAGATCTTGTGATGTCATATATCACTTGCGATTCCCCTTCCATATAGAGTTTTAATTGAGCTATATCTGATTCATCAAACCTGCCACCATCATGCTTTATTGCAACCTTAATGGTGTTAGATCCGATATTGCCAGCTATTACTGCAAGCTCTTCCATTTGAACAGTTTCATCATTTTCTTTTTTAGGGATCTCTCTTAAGAATTTTGCCCATACTTTATTAGACTCTAGCCTCCATGTTTTATTTGCCTCAAAGGTTAGCTCCAATGTATCATTTGCTGCTGTAGATATCTCTTGCTTTTGTGGAAATATCTGAGCGTTTTTCCCCCCTTCGGGGTCCTTTTTGCTACAAGCAACTTGAAAAACAGTGAGTAGCAATAATATTTTTGTTATATTCTTTATTATCATGTTAATTATTTTATTAATGATAAAAACTTATTTTTAATAAGTTTGAGCTTTATCAACCCACTCTAATGTGTGTCTATAAGCCCCCATCTGTCCATTATTTGGTAATCCTTTACCATCTATGTTCATAAATAATATTATTTGAGCTGTTCTATTACAAGAGTTATACTCTGATAAATTACCATAGCCCGGCACATCCTGTGTCCATATTCTATTATCGCCATAAATAAGACCGAAAATATCACGAGCGTCAGCAATTTGTTGCCTAGGATCTTCCAACTCTAATATTAAATCTAAAGGATTTGAGTCGTTAAAACGAACTTTAAGATCATATCCATCAAAAAGAAAATCCCTAAAAACAAATATTTTTTTCTCTGCATCAACTAGTTCACACTTGAATGATCTTTTAGCATTGATAGTAAATTCTCTCAAAAAAGCAGAATTCATATTAACATATCCCACAAAATCGTTTACATCAAATGGGCAAACTTTTTTGAATTCAATTTTAGTTAAATTACCCTCTTCACTCCACTGATCATTAAGGCTTGAGATTAATCTGAACTGTACAACTAAAGAGTCTTTCCATCCTATATTTTCATATATAGGAGTTAGTGTAACAGATGCAGAAGTTTCACCTGCCGGTATAGTAATACTATTAGAACTCAAACTATAGTGATGCATATAAACAGCATTACTCTTAGATGATATCGATTCTATAGCATAAGTTCTATCATAAGGGCATGAGTTGAATGAACTTATTGTGATAGGGAAATCACTATTACTTGCTAATGCCGGGCAAACTGACATTGTATCAGCAAACATGACATAAGCATTTTCGGAGTATTTTATATATTCTTCTTCACAACCCATTGTCAACCCTAATACAACTGTTGTTATTATTCCAATTAATAATTTTCTCATAACTATATACTATTGGTTAAATTATTTATTACTTTCATTAGGTTGAATCTCTGAGCCCGGAATATCCAATTCATGTTGAGGGATAGGCCATACAAACCTTGGGTCATCGCTATTTATTTTTAAGGCATTTGCATTAGGCCCTTTTATGGTGCTTGTTTGAGGTGTACGCTCAAATCCAAGATGCCATCTTTTTAAATCGTGCAATCTAAAGCCTTCCATATACAATTCTCTTACCCTCTCATCGCTAATTATTGATAACCAGTTTGACTCAGTAATATTTATGCTACCAAAAGAAGAATACCTTTTAGAATTGATTTTTGAAAGATCTTTTGCTGCAAGAGCAAATTGTCCTGTTTGGCAATACGCTTCAGCCCTAATCAAATACTGTTCTGCTAGCCTAAATAATGTAGGCATATTCACATGTAATATTCTATTGCTGATAAAGCTCTCATTTCCTAAGTACTTAATTAATACAGGCCACTGTAAGCCATGTGGATAACCGGTTGTTACTGATTTAAAGTATGTGTCGTATCTCAAATCGCCTCGGCCATATAGGTTTAATGCCCAAGTAGATGGTACATAGTCCGGCTTGAAAGAGATATAGTCATAATTTAGGAATACGCGTCCAAGTGAGCCGCCATAAGATGTTATTGAAAAATTTACGCGAAATATATTCTCAGGAGAATAATCATTTGTCCACATATATTTAAACCAGCTTTGTGTAGAGGTGGCTTTGTCTTGTACACCTGCCAAGCTGAAATAATAGTTTTCTACAACTTTTGTTGAATACTCAATAGCTTTGTTCCACTCTTGCATATATAAATATACTCTTGCATATAATGCTTCAACAGATGCAGTGGTAAAGTAATCCATATTACGTCCGTCGGATATTGGTTCTGTTTTAATTAATTCAGATGCTTTCTCCAGATCACTTAATACAAAAGCATAAGACTCTTTTAAAGAAGCTCTTTTGGTAGGGCTAGGCTTAAAATACTCTTTAGATAATACAACGCCTAGAGTGTTGTCTGCACTCTCAGGGTCATAGGCTTTACAAAATAGTTTTATAAGCTCTGAATATGCGAGTGCTCTTGCAAAATATGCTTCGCCAAGCATATTGTCTAAATCATCAAGTTGATTATAGTCAGATGTGTTTGCTTTTACTATATCAGCGTGGTCTAATACAAAATTACAACGTCCGATTATTGTATATAAGCCGGCATAAATATTTGCAACTTCTCTGGTTGTAGATCTTATTTCCCAACGCCAGAAATCTCCATAGGTATTTGTAAATCCCTCTACAGCTTGTACTAAATCTGCTTGTATATCGGGTAAAATTGTGAGTGTTCCACTAAATAGAGCCGGATTTTTAAATCCTGCATATATACCTAGTACAGCTTGATTGACATCCTGTACTGTCTTTATAGCGTCTCCAGTCTCAATAGCATCTTGCGGATACTTATTAAGGCATGATGTTGCGGCAATAACAACTAATATTAAATATTTTATCTTTTTTATCATTATAGTTTGTTTTAGAAGGTTAATTCAACTCCAAAAGTAAACTGCTTGGACATTGGGTATTGAGCCTTATATACATTAGAGCTGGATTCAGGATCTAAACCTGAGAATTTTGTCCATGTAAGTAGGTTTTGTCCTTGAGCATATACTCTTACACCATGTAGTATTTTAGTTTTATTAAGAACTACTTTAGGTAAGGAGTAACTTATCATTACATTCTTTAATCTTAAGAATGAAGCATCTTCTAATAAGTGAGTGTCAAATTGTGGAGTTGTACCATGGCGTGGAATATCTGTAACATCGCCGGCTTTTTTCCATCTATCATATAACATCCTTTTTGATTGATTATATACGTCTAATAATGAGTTTTCCTCAAAAAATCTGTCATTATTTATCATCCATCTATCTGCTACCCAGCTAAATTGTGCTGATACGGATAAACCTCCCCATTGCATACTTGTTCCAAAACCACCCTGCCATGGAGCAATATAACTCTTACCCAACATAACTTTATTATCTTCATTATATTCGGATGTTAACTCTCCATTTTTATCATACCATAAAGGGTCTCCATTTGCAGGGTTAACACCGGCATATTTAACTAAAAAGAAATCCCCATAAGATTCACCAACTACCAACTTACTTCCGGTTGTTCCAACTACATATTCGTCCAACCCGTTGTAAAGCTCTTTAATTTTATTGTTGTTATATGATACATTAGCATTTACGCCAAGTACAAACTTTTTATTTCTTATAATATCATAGTTAGCAGATAATTCTACACCTTGATTCAGCATAGATCCCACATTATCCCATTTAAATCCAAAACCTGAGTTTGAATAAGAGATTGGAACTGCCATTAACATATTAGATGTGATCTTGTTATAGTACTCAACTTCTAAATTTAATCTATTAAAAATGCCAAATTTCACACCAATATTTGCAGTCCTTAATTTTTCCCATTCTAGATCTTCATTTCCAAGAGAGTATGGAGCAATTGCTGATTGCCCATTATATACAAGACCTCCGGAAACTAAAGCTAAGTGATCATAATTTGGGATGGTAGAGTTACCCGATGTACCGATACTGGCATTAAATTGCAAATTTGATAACCAGTTTACATCTCTTAAAAAGTCTTCATTTCTAAGATTCCACATAAAACCCGCAGACCAGAAAGCAGCCCATCTACCGTTTGCGCCAAATCTTGATGAACCATCAGTTCTAACAGATAAATCTCCAAAAAACCTATTATCATAAGAATACTCACCTCTACCAAAGAATGATAAAAATGCATATTGAGAATTAGAGCTAGTCCATTTTCTTGCTGTAGTACCATAAGATAAATCCAATAACTTATCATTATTTTGCCCTGAAGTACTTACACTAAAGTTTTTAGAATCAGATGTGATACCCTCTTGACCAAGCAAAAAATTGAAATTACTCTTATCAAGATCTAATTTATAATTAAGAGTATTACTGATAGTTAATACTAGTAAATCTGCCGAATTTCTTGCAACTGAGCCACTATTATTATTTGGTTTATAGCTTGGGTTGCTTGACGACTTTGCAGATAAATGGGAGTAATCTATACCTAAGTTGCTCTTAAAAGTTAAATTGGGTAATATATTAATTTGAGCATAAATAGATGACAACAATTTATATTTATTATTAGCGTAGGTATTATTCTCTGCCCATTCTATAGGGTTTACCCCTGTACCTTTCCATGTGTTGTCATTTACAGACGCTAAAGAGCCGTCAGATTTATAAGGATCCCAATATGGCATCATAAACCTTGCCGCAGAAATAGGAGCATATAAAGCATACTCCCCCGATAGCGACTCTGCCGTATTCTCATAAGTAAACATAATGTTTGATCCAAATCTTAACCATTTATTTGCATCAAAACTGATATTTGCTCTACTTGAATATTTTTCAAAGTTTGAATCGGTTGAGATACCTTGTTGATCAAAATAATTACCTGAAACAAAATAGTTCACCTTATCTGTTGCTCCACTTATTTGCATTTCGTAATTTTGGAGTAAAGCATTCTGTCTATAAACTTTCTCTAGCCAGTTAATATCTATCCCAGATAGAATATCATAATCTTTGCCTCTGTCTAATCCAACCTCTTTTTCATACATTATACGCTCGCCGGTATTCATCATATTCCATTTTCCATTAGCTAGCATTGATGTACCAAGCTGTGTCCTAAAGGTAATGATAGCATTATTATCAGCATTTTGTCTACCTGTTTTTGTTGTAATAACAACAACGCCGTTAGCAGCCCTTGCTCCATAAATAGAGGTAGAAGAGGCATCTTTTAATACTGATATAGATTCTATATCTGCAGGGTTCATAGAACTGAAGTCTGCACTTGATACAGGTATTCCATCTAGTATAAATAAAGGAGAAGTTCCGGAGTTAATAGAGTTTGTACCACGGATTTGAAATGATGCAGTTGCTCCGGGAGCACCTGAGTTTGATAAAACCGTTAAGCCGGTTGCTTTACCTTGCAAAGCCTGATCAAAGCTGGCAGCAGGAACATCTGCCAGCTTATCAGACTTAACAACAGAAACAGAACCGGTAATAGCTCCCTTTTTCTTTACACCGTATGCAACAACAACAATATCATCCAGTGATAAGGCCGAGGGAGTCATTTGTGCATTATATGAAATCTCTTTTTTTGCTTTATCACACACATATTCGTGAGGGTCATAACCCATGAAATGGAAAATAATTTTTGCTCCTCTTTTGCACTCTAGTTTATAATTGCCGTCAATGTCTGTATAGACACCATTACCATTATCTGCAATTACATTTACACCAACTAGAGGTTCTTTGTTCTCATCGGTAACTATACCTTTAACTATACAAACTTCTTCATCAGATTGTACGTAATTTGATAATAATTGAAGAGAAACAGTTTTTCCTACTATTTTATAAGTAAGCCCTAATTTTGGAAAAAAACTATCGAAAAACTTCACAAGATCACCATTTACAGCATCAGTACTTGCTATTATTTTAGATGGTTCGATAGCATCAGAATAAGCAAATTCATAATTTGTCTTAGCTGATATTTCTTGTAGGATGTTCATTAACGGAACATCTGACATCTTATTTATTATTATCTTTTGTGCGTACGCAGGTACACTGTAAACAGTAATATATACTATACACAAATAGACAATAAAATTCAGACATTTAGGAAATAATTTAAATTTCATTGATTTTATTTTTAGGTTTAATTTAA
>CAZYQA010000108.1:0-7234 GCA_964649555.1 uncultured Muribaculaceae bacterium | reverse complement strand
ATCTAAGCCATCACTCCAAGCCTCTTCAACTCTATAAGTGGGCCATACCAGCCCATCAGAGAACATTGTATGGATATGAAAATCCCCTTTTAAGACTTTATACTCACCTATATTAGGTATAATTATTTCTTTTCTTTGTAACTCTTTATTCTCGGGAGAATATATTTTATTTACATCTCCACTTACTTGCGCATAAGCCAACGTGCTTATTAAAGTACATGAGGCTAAAAATAGTTTTTTTAATATCATATATATTATTAGTTAAGTTTCAGTATTCTCCTAGCCTGCGGCAATAAATTATTACATCTATTACCTAAGTTCTTAACAAACCCTAATGGCGCTCCATTATATCTAATAAGCAAAAAACCTTTTGGAGAGGAGGGCAAGCTAAGTGCCTCTTTTGATAAAAACTTTAATGCTGTATCTAAATCAACATCCACTTCATTTATTCCAAACGGGTAAGTATCAAGTAAACTTATTTTGTTCCATAGAGCAAAATCGGCATGAGGTATAAAATCTTTCCCTTTTATATTTGCCAATGCTACTCCCGATAAAATAGTTTTCAGATTACTTTCGATATAGTTGATCTCTTTAATCAGACTCTTTGGGTACCCTTTTAATAGATCCCCGGCCAGCTTAAACGTAAAATCTCGTTGAAGCTCTTTAACTGATATTTTAGAGCTATCTTTCTGCTCCTTTAATCTATATTTAGAGAATAAACCCGATGTATCTCCATTTTTACGTACTATAGATAAATACTGCCCCTCTCCCCTAACTAATCCCGGTATAAATTGTGCGCCTCCCAACTCTGTCCTGATAATACCCGAATCAACAGGTAACTTCAAATCCACTATCTCACCTCCCAGAGTATCAACAATAAAACTTAGATTATTATCGTTTTCAAATTTATTATAAGTACATGTGGAATATACCATAAATCCCCCCTCTCTTAAACTTCCCCACACATCTGATAATATCCTCCTTTGCCTTTGTGCACAGAGATTTACATTCTCCAAGCTCCACTCACTTATTGCATTTATATCTTTTCCGAATAATCCTTCTCCCGAGCATGGTGCATCCACAATCACCAGTTGAAAGAACTCATTTATCTGCTCAAAGTTTTGAGGATCATTATTTGTGACAATAGCATTTGAAGCTCCCCATTTTGCAATATTATCAGCCAATATTGTAGCTCTTGATCTGATAACTTCATTTGCCACAAGTAACGAATTTTCAGAGATTACAGATAACAAATGAGTACTTTTTCCCCCCGGTGCAGCGCACAAATCTAAAGCTAATATATCATTATCAAAAAAACCGGGCTCTTCAACCTCTATTGATTCTTTTACAATATCCATATACATTCCCGATGCCTCCTGCACATAATAGCACCCGGCATGAAAAAACGGATCTGACGTAAACCTAGGCCTTTGAGCCAAGTAGTAACCATTGGATGCCCATGCTACTTTTTCAATATTATTAGATGAAAATATCTCATCCGTATGTAGGTGGGTCTTTAAAATATTCATCCTTACAGATGTAACTGCCTTTTCATTTTGCAGCCTATCTGTAAGGATAATAGAATTTTTATCACCAATACTCTCTTTCAATAATGAGAGGAAGTTTGCAGGTAATTGAGTTTTATTTTCTTTTATAGAATTCATGTTCAAACACTATATCTGAATAATTAGTTCCCCATAAATCATATCTATCAAATTGCTTTGGCAATTTCAGCAAGAAATGAGGCCAGCTTTTCACATTTGCGCTACTCCAGTAAACCTCAGCAATTGCACTCATTCTTGGAAAAACGCCATATTCAAGCTTTTGGATAGTAGGGAAATACTCTGTCCACATACACCCTTGCCCACCAATAATATTCACTTTTTGTTTTTGGGAAAGAGTATCTGATAAAGGCTCAAATTTATATACTTTATCCAATGAAACTACTCTGCTGTTATGACAAATAGAATCATCTTTCTCTTTTTGCTGAATATTAAAATAGCTCACATTAGAGGGTGTCAATATTGCTTTGTGCCCTTTTGCAGAAGCTCTATATGCATTACGCGCATTTCTCCAACTCATCAAAACAACATCCTCTACCAAGCCATTATCAATCATCTCATCCCATCCTATTGGGGTTCTTCCCCTTTTTAGAATTATCTGAGCTACACGTTGAGCAAAATGTTTTTGCAAACCTTTCTCATCTTTCAGATTATTATCTGCTATATATTTCTGAACCTTCTCCGACTCTTTCCACCATTTGTGAGCACACTCGTCTGCCCCCATGTGGATATATTGCCCCGGAAAAACATCCATAAGCTCATTAAAAACATCCTCTAAAAATGAAAAAACCTCTTCGCTTGGTGCAAGAACATTATTTTGTCTATTAAATATGCCCCATGTTATAGCAGGCTTAACATCTCTATCAGGCTCTGTTCCAAACTCAGGATATGCAGCAAGCACCGCCATACAGTGCCCCGGAATATCAATTTCAGGTACTACAGTAATGTATCTTTTTGCAGCATAATCTACTATCTCCTTCATTTGCTCAATTGTATAATATCCGCCATACCTTGTAGAATCAATACCGGTTCCGGGAAATAATCCTATGATAGTTGCCTCTCTATATGCCCCTTTCTCATTTAATATAGGGTGAGATTTCGATTCCATCCTCCATCCTTGATCATCTGTAAGGTGCCAATGAAAATAGTTCATTTTATGCAAAGCAATATAATCGATATATTTTTTTATATAATCCATTGGGAAGATATGCCTTACAACATCAAGGTGCATTCCTCTGTATTCAAAGCGAGGCTCATCCCAGATGCTTACAGCCGGAATATTTATTTCTTGATTAGCTGAAGCAGGAAGAAGTTGAATTAATGTTTGCATCCCATAAAATACACCTTGTGGATTTTTCCCCTTAATGATAATTTGCTTGGGAGTCACTTCTAATGAGTAGGCACCCAATTTGGCGTCTGCCTGATTCTCATTTATTAGCTTAATCACTTTTCCTCCTTTACCTATTTTCAATTCTTTCTGATTATAGTATTTCGATATATAATCATTAAAGAAGTTGATGGTATTAGATAGTTCCGAGCCATTTTCAAGCTCAATTTTAACATTATTATCAAGAACAAAAAACCCGGAACCTTGGGTCATACCCATTGGTTCCGGTATTATTGATATTAAATTCTGAGATTTAAGATTAAATGTCAACATAAAGAGAGTGCAAAATAATAAAACTTTATGCATCATAATTTTTAGGAGCATTATTGAAATTATTTATATCAAAATTATTAGGATCAAACTTTGACGGATCTATTTTTCCATTCATAGCATCACCTAGCTGGGTAGCAATCTGATCCACAACATCTTGGAGCTTACCTCCTATCATTGTCTTGATAAAGAAGCTAATCTCAGCTTGCAATTCAATTTGGAAATCAGTTTTATTAGTATCTAATTGTGTAAAATGTAGAGTTATAGTAAATGGAAAAGGGGAAGCACCAAGCTCTTTTAATATTACTTTAGAGTATGGAATACGCTCAACAACCTGAACTCCCATATTAAACCCTTTCACACAACCTTCAATCGTATCTTCAGTTGCTTTAATATCAGCTCTTTTATCTGCAGGAATTCCCATTACGAAATTTCTCAAATCAGAAAAAGCCGAAAACAACATATAAGCAGGATGATTTACAGAAACAATCTTGCTTTTAACCTCTGTATTTGCCATATTTATTTATTCTCTGCTACACCCCAAGTCTCAGGGTTAATTCTCCACTCTTTTAATATATCAACATCCTCAGGTTTGATATAATTCTCTTTCACAGCCTCTTCTAGCAATGCTTCATAATAGCTTAAAGTGTATAATTCAACATTTGCATATTCAAAAGCTCTTCTTGCTTTAATAAAATCATAAGAGAAGATAGCAACCATACCTAATACCGAAGCTCCCTCTTGTTGTAAGGCGCTTACAGCAGATAAACTACTTCCGCCAGTTGAAATTAGATCCTCAACTACTACAACTCTTGCACCTTTAGGTAAATCACCCTCAACTTGAGCACCTGTACCATGATCTTTTGGTTTAGGCCTAACATAAACGAAAGGTTTATTCATAATCTCTGCAACCAATGCTCCGTAAGCAATTGCACCTGTAGCAACACCTGCAATTACATCAACATCCTTAAAATGTTTATTAATTATCTCAACGAAAGCATCATAGACAATTTTTCTAGCCTTAGGGTAAGAAAGAATTTTTCTATTGTCACAATAAATTGGAGATTTCCAACCCGATGCCCATGTAAATGGTTTTTCAACATTTAATTTAACAGCTTTTATATCTAATAGCTGTTTTGCAATAATTTTTTCTAAAGAATCCATAATAACACTATATCTTTGCACAAAGATAATAAAATCATTCAACATTTATGTACACCATACATTTTGATAAAAGAAGATTAGTCATTTGCCCAAATATGAGCGAGATTGATTTTAATCCAAACTCTATCATTTATAACTCCGGCGAAAATTGTGGTGCCGGAGATATTGCCAACTTTTTTGACAAATCAAAAAAGATAAATCTTTTATATATCCCCGTGGCTTCATCCAATGTAGATAAAACATTTAAGCAAATTTGCTCTACATATAGACAAATAAATGCGGGTGGTGGTTTAGTAAAAAATAATAAAAATGAGTATTTATTAATTCTTAGAAACGGAATATGGGATCTCCCTAAAGGGAAGCAAGAGCCAAATGAAGATATCAGAAAATCTGCTCTGAGAGAGGTAAAAGAGGAGTGCGGATTAGATAATATCGAAATAAAAGAGCTTATTTGCATAACAAGACATTGCTACCATCAAAAGGGCAACTTTATATTAAAACACACCTATTGGTACAATATGATATACAAAGGCACTGAGCTGCCTAAGCCTCAAACCGAAGAGAGTATCGAAGAGTGTAAATGGGTATCGGAAAAAGAACTTCCATTCTATTTAGAAAACACTTATCCTTCAATAATTGAGGTTTTTGAACAAGCAGGAATAAAAAGATAATCTAATCTAAGTTAGTAACTATAGCATTAGGATAATCATTAACATTAAATTCAAAGATTTTTTCACTAAGAGTGTTCAAGTCTTTGAATTTTTTTATTAGGATAACATATTTAGCTCCACTAACAGATTTTAATACGATTTGCTTAGGCATATCTGCAGTTACACCCGGTACAACATCAATCTGATAATTCCCCGCCTTATTGTTTTTATATCTTAAAACAGCAAAAGGATTCTCCATTATATCACTCTCATCCTTATTCACCGGAGCAATTATTATCTCCTCATCTTGCTCTTTATAAATATATCGTTTAGTACCATTATCAATCACAATGAGATCATCCGGTATTATCATCTTATATTTATCATTAAGGATAAACACATTACCTGCACTGGAATAAACCTCTTTACCTTTGTTATCAAAAGCAATAAAATCAAAATCAATCTGGCTCCCTTTATTCGCTCTCAATGCAAATTTTTCAAGAGATTGAGAAAATGCTGTATTTACCAAAAATATAAATACTAAAATATTTATTAATCTCATCATAAAATTACCCATAAATATCTCTGATAGAAGCGAGCTTAACATCCAGCTCACTCAAATCGTTAATTAATACTTGCCTTGCTTTACTCCCCTCAAAAGGGCCAACAACACCTGCTACTTCAAGCTGATCAATAATTCTGCCTGCTCTATTATACCCCAAATTCATTTTCCTTTGAATTAAAGATGTAGAACCTTGTTGGTGCATTACTATTAATTTTGCAGCATCCTCAAATAGAGGATCTCTTCTGTTTAAATCAACTTCTCCCACACCTGTTCCCTCATCCGGAGTATCCTCTCCTGTGTATTCCGGCAAATAATGAGCCGTAGTATATCCTCTTTGATCACCAATAAAATCTACAACCCTTTCAACCTCTTTAGTATCTATAAAAGCACATTGAACACGCACTACATCACCACCAGTAGAGATAAGCATATCTCCCCTACCTATAAGCTGATTTGCTCCGGTCTGGTCTAAAATTGTTCTTGAATCTATACTCGATCTCACCATAAAGGCTATACGAGCCGGGAAGTTTGCTTTAATATTACCAGTAATAACACTTGTAGTGGGGCGTTGAGTTGCTATCACCAAGTGAATACCTATTGCTCTGGCAAGCTGTGCCAAACGGGCAATCGGCTCCTCTATCTCTTTTCCTGCAGTCATCAGCAAATCTGCAAACTCATCAATCACTACCACAATATAAGGCATATATCTATGCCCTTTCAGAGGATTCAATCGTCTTTGTAAAAACTTCTCATTATACTCTTTCAAATGCCTTACAGATGCCATTTTTAATAAATCATATCTTGCATCCATCTCTTTACAAAGAGATTTAAGAGTATATACAACTTTTTGAGTATCTGTAATCACAGGCTCGTCAGCATCGGGTAACTTAGCCAAAAAGTGTTTCTCTAATTTTGAGTATAGAGATAATTCCACTTTCTTAGGATCCACCAACACCAGCTTCATCTCACTCGGATGTTTTCTATATAAAAGTGAAGATAAGATTGCATTTAATCCTACCGATTTACCTTGCCCCGTAGCACCTGCAACCAATAAGTGAGGCATCTTCGCAAGATCGAAATGCATCACCTCATTAGTAATGGTTTTACCCAAAGCAACAGGTAAATCATAATCTGCATCTTTGAATTTGGAATCATCCAATACAGACAACATTGATACGGTACTCGGCTTCTCATTTGCCACCTCTATACCTATGGCATTTGTCCCAACAAGTGTTACAACACGCACCCCTTTAGCTGCTAACGATAATTGAATATCCTCTTCTAATCTCTTGATTTGGGATACTCTTACTCCCGGAGCAGGCACTATCTCATAAAGAGTTACAGTAGGGCCTATTCTTGCAGAAATTTTAGATATTCCTATCTTATAGTTAGCTAATGTTTTTACAATCTGCCTATTATTTTTCTCTAATTCATCTCTTGAAACCTCATACCAGCGGCTTTTATAATCCTCCAATAATGATAAAGGGGGAGCTTGGTATGATGACAAATCTAATCTTGGATCAAATAATGTGTTTAATTCCTCCTCCGAATATTGATTTATGAAATCATCTTCTTCCTCTTTTACCTTTTGAGGCTCAACGCTCAAACTTGGAATATCCTCATCATCAATGCTTGA
>CAZYQA010000107.1:6677-7270 GCA_964649555.1 uncultured Muribaculaceae bacterium | reverse complement strand
CCAAGAGGTTTGAATATGATCAATATTGTTTAGAATTATTCTACTTATGGCAATCATCCTTATATAATCGGCAGGTGTTTGTTTTGGTATATCAGGATATAATTCAAGTAATTTTGTCCCTTTTACTTGCATAGGCCAGCATATAAATGCTCGGAATCCTATCTTTTCAGAAGGTTTCTCTTTTTGAATATCCCTAATAGTGATTAAATGCTTAATTCTGTCCAGATTACTTTCTATATGTCCGTAAACCATTGTTGCAGTTGTACTCATGCCTAGCTTGTGAGCGCACTTCATTACTTCAATCCACTCTTTTGCGGAGGGTTTTGCAGGAGAAATGATCTTTCTTATTTCATCATTTAAGATTTCTGCACCTGCTCCCGGCAATGTGTCCAATCCCGAATCTATTAGTTCCGAAAGTGTTTGCTCAATCCCAAGATTGCTTACTCTTGCAATATGTGCAATTTCAGGGGGGCCAAGTGCATTTAATTTCAACTCAGGATCAATCTTTTTTAATTCTCTGAAAAGGGTTTTATAATAGTTAATATCATATTTAGGGTGTAGCCCCACTTGTAATAATAATTGATCGCCACATT
>CAZYQA010000107.1:0-6667 GCA_964649555.1 uncultured Muribaculaceae bacterium | reverse complement strand
GATCGCCACCTTTCTCCCTAAGTGTTTTTATTTTTTCTCTGAAAGATTCAGTAGATACATTATTGTACTTATCTTTATCAGTTATCTTACAATGAAAATTACAAAACAAACACCCTGATATACATATATTTGTGTAGTTTACATTTCTATCTATTTGCCAACTTACTCTTTTTTGAGGATTTTTAATATACCTGATTTTATTAGCTATCTCCATGAGTTTCCAAAGAGGCGCTTGCTCATAAAGTATAATAGCCTCGTTTGCTGATAGATCTTCAAGTGCAAGAGCTTTCTTATATATGATTTCTAACATAATTGTACCATAAATTGTTACTACAAAATTAGTGTAAATTATTAATGGAACAACCACATTGTGTGGTAAAAAAAAAGGGTTATCTTTGTATGATATTCTTAAGTGAGCAATATAAATAAATTTTTTAAACGGATGAAAACATTTTTTGAAAGGCGAAATTTGCGTTATGCAATGATAGGTAGCGGAAGTTGGGCAACCGCCTTGGTTAAACTTTTATTAAATCACCAAGAAGAGATATCATGGTATATAAGAGATAAAAAAGCAATTGCAAATATTCAAAAATATCACCACAATAAAAACTACCTTCAATCTGTAAATTTAGACCCGATGAGGTTGAAAATGAGTACAGATATTAATGAGGTGATTCAGAATGCGGATGTATTGGTTTTTTGTATCCCTTCAGCTTATTTTTTGAAAAGCATGAGTAAGCTAAAAGTGTCATTGCAAGATAAATTCATTGTATCTGCAGTAAAAGGTTTTGTTGATGAGAAAAATCTGACCATAGCAGAATATTTTAATCAAATATATAATATTCCATTTGATAGGATTGGGATAATAAGTGGTCCTAGCCATGCCGAAGAGGTATCTATGGAGCGCTTATCTTATTTGACCCTTACAAGTAAGCATTTGGAAATAGCTCAGGCTTTGTGCAGAGTCTTTGAGTGTAATTATATTAAGACAACTCCCGGTACAGATATCTATGGTGTGGAATACGCGGCAGCATTAAAAAATGTATATGCAGTGGCAGCAGGTATATGTCATGGATTAGGCTATGGCGATAATTTTATGGCTGTGCTTATGACAAACTCATTCCATGAACTAGCAAAATTTTTAGATGTAACACATCCGGATCCGAAAAGGATTGTTTCATCATCTGCCTATTTAGGTGATTTGCTTGTTACAGGCTATTCTCAATTTAGCAGAAACAGAACATTTGGAAGTATGGTAGGTAAAGGATACTCTGTTAAAAGTGCTCAGGTTGAAATGAGTATGGTTGCTGAGGGATATTATGCAAGTAAATGTATTTTTGAGATTAATAAACAGTTTAATATCGATATGCCGATAGCAGATGCTGTATATAGAATTTTATATGAGCATAAATATCCATCTTATGTGATTAAACATCTTACCAGTAAATTATTCTAGAAGAATCAGATAACAAAATAACAAAACACTTAATTTTATGATAAACATAGATTTAAAATGGATGCAAAAATTTGTATCCCCCAATGCAATTGAGAGTTGCATGTCAAAAGCCAATGAAGGGCTTGATAAAGTGCTTAATGGAACAGGAGCAGGAAATGATTTTCTTGGTTGGGTGACTTTACCATCGGATATAGATCATCATTTACTTGACGAATACTCTAAAATTGTAAAAAGATGGAGAGGAAAAGTAGATGTAGTAGTTGTTGTTGGAATAGGTGGATCTTATTTAGGAGCTAAATGTGCGATTGAAGCTCTTTCTCACACTTTCCACCAACAGATGCACACAACTAATCCTCAAATTATATTTGCCGGACAAAATATTTCTGAAGATTATTTAGCGGAGATGTTCCAATACCTTCATAATAAAACTTATGCTACTATCGTTGTTTCTAAATCTGGTACTACAACAGAGCCTGCCATAGCATTCAGATTGCTAAAAGAGGATATGGAAAGAAGGTTTGGAAAAGAGATAGCAAGAGAGAGGATTGTTGCTATTACAGATGCTTCTAAAGGAGCTTTGAGAACCTTAGCTACGCAAGAGGGCTATGCAACTTTTGTAATTCCTGATAATGTTGGAGGTAGATATTCTGTTTTAACACCTGTTGGGTTATTACCTATTGCTATTGCAGGTTTTGATGTAAAAGCAATGGTTGAAGGGGCTAGGACAATGCAAAGTGTTTGTTCCAAAAAATCTAAAGAGAATCCTGCATTAATATATGCTGCGGCAAGAAATGCTCTTTATCAAGAGGGTAAGAAAATAGAGGTTTTGGTAAACTATAATCCTAAATTACAATATTTTGGTGAGTGGTGGAAACAATTATACGGAGAGAGTGAAGGCAAAGAGGGTAAAGGTATATTCCCTGCTTCGGTGAATTTTACTTCTGATTTACATTCAATGGGGCAGTATATTCAAGAGGGAGAGAGAATTATGTTTGAAACAAATGTGTTGGTGAAAAATGCAATTCATAAAGTTAAAATAGAAAAAGATGAGCAAAATCTTGATGGATTGAACTTTTTAGCTGGTAAAAGGGTTGAAGAGGTAAATAAAATGGCTCAATTAGGAACTAAGTTAGCTCATGTGGAGGGAGGTGTACCAAATATTGATGTAGAGATTGAAGCATTAGATGAATATAATTTAGGTGCTCTATTCTATATGTTTGAGATAGCTTGTGGAATAAGTGGCTATGTGCTTGGTGTTAATCCTTTTGATCAGCCTGGTGTAGAGGCATATAAAACAAATATGTTTGCTCTTTTAGAAAAACCGGGTTATGAAGAGAAAACAAAAGCTATAAAAGCAAAATTATAAGAAGAATGAAATTACCTCTTTTTGAAAAAAGAACAATACTATTAAGTATTTTGGTAATAATGGGTATCTTGATTCTCAAATCCTGCTCTTTACTTAAGTTTAGCGCGGATTTGGGAATGGAACCTTTATCCAAAAACGATCTTAATTCGCGTGTAGCCGTGAGATCTTTTGCGAATAATTTTAATGAGATTGTTGCAGTATCTGCAGATACTATTGCTTCTCTATGTAAGCAAAATCCCAATATAAATCAATCATTAAAAGATTCAATTATTCTTAATAGTATCAGATGGAAAAAAGGGGCAACGGGTGCAGTTGTTTATACTTCTTTATCTTCGGTTCCAATAGGAGCCATCGTTAATACATGGGTTTTGGTAAAGGGCATGAACAAGATGGATTGGGAGAATATATTGAATAAATATGCTTATGTACCACAAACCTCATCAGAGTTTTTATTAAACAGATATGAAGGCATTATTAAACCTTTCCTTGCAGAAGAAAAAATGAATCTTATGCGCCAATTTGTTGATTCGGTAGTAGCAAAGAACCCTGTTGATATGAAATTTGCAGTAAAAGATTATACTTATGATTGGATGAAATATTCAGGTATGCCGGATACTACATTTATACAAACTGTCGGCTCTATATCAGAAGTAATTGCAGATATGGGAGATGGGATACTTAAATACTCAATGAATGTTTCGGATCAAATAAATTGGAGTGGAGATCAATTTAAATATCAAGTTAGTACTGCTTTACAGGATTCTACTGTAAAAGTAGCAATTGATTCCCTTAATCATACAATTGATTTTTTTAAGGTATCACTCAAGGAGGCTCCCGATAAAGTGGACTCATTGGTAAATGATATTAATAAAAGAGTTGAAAGGATTCTTTATACTTTAGATGCAAACCTTAAAGCAACTCTTCAGGTTGCATTTGATGATTTCTCAAAAGAGAGAATTGAAATTTCACATTATATTTCAAAAGAGAGAGAGATTATAATGAATGATGGCAAAGTACTTTTAGATGATACTGTTGCGAAATTACTGGAGGGTGTCTCTAGCATGATTAGAAATCTTTTGATTTATATTATTCTTTTTGTATTTTTGATAGTCGGACTTCCATTCTATATAGGATATAGGATTGGTAAAAGAAAGACTACTAAAGAGCCTTAAAGATGCAAGATATTTCTCCATTATTCTATGATTTAACACTTATTTTAATTGTTGCCGGAGTTGTAACAATAATATTCAAAGCCTTAAAGCAGCCTCTTGTACTAGGCTACATCGTTGCAGGTATGCTCACAGGCCCTTATATAAAAATAATTCCTACTGCACATGAAATACAGAGTGTGGAGTTTTGGGGGAAAATTGGGGTTATTTTTCTATTATTCGGGTTGGGGCTGGAGTTCAGTTTTAAGAAACTAAAGAAAGTTGGTGGCCCGGGATTTATGACTGTCTTTACAGAGGTTCTTATAATGTTCTGTATGGGGTATCTTGTAGGAAATATCCTTGGATGGTCAACAACAGCATCTATATTTTTGGGCGCTATGCTCACTATCTCATCAACCTCTATCATAATAAAAGCATTTGACGATCTCCAGCTTAAGAATAAAAAATTCACACATCTTGTTTTTGGAGCACTTGTCGTAGAAGATTTGGTAGCGATTTTAATGTTGGTTATCTTACCAGCTTTGGCTATCTCTAATAAGTTTGATGGAGCAGAGTTTGCTGTCAAGATATTAAATCTGGCTCTTTTCTTACTCCTTTGGTTTACAGGAGGCGTTTTTCTTATTCCCACATTATTTACAAAACTGAAGAAAGTGCTCACAGATGAAACACTAATTGTGGTTTCATTAGGACTATGTTTGGGAATGGTTGTGATTACAATAAAAGCAGGTATATCTGAGGCATTAGGAGCATTTGTAATGGGATCTATTTTAAGCGGAACTCTGCAAAGTGAGAGAATAATAAAACTGATTAAGCCTATACAAGATTTCTTTGGTGCTATTTTCTTCGTATCTGTGGGTATGTTGGTGAATCCAAGTATTGTTTTAGAATATTGGCCGGAAGTATTGCTAATATCGCTTACTATAATTATTGCTAAACCAATTTCAGCTACAATAGGATTAATGTTTTCTGGGCAAACATTAAAAATTGCTATGCAATCAGGACTTTGCTTATGTCAAATAGGAGAGTTTTCATTTATTATAGCTGCTATGGGGAAGCAATTACATGCTATTCCGGATTATCTATATCCTGTAATTGTATCGGTTTCAATCATAACAACATTTGTTACTCCATACTGGATTAAGCTGGGAGATCCTTTATACAATTATATTTATAATCATGTAAAACCGGATTGGCAAGTTGTGATTGAGAGATTAGGCACTGGGCGTAATACTCTCAATAGAGAGAATGATTGGAATAAACTTATAAGATCTTATATAGTAAGACTATTTGTATATTGTGGATGGATACTATTTATGTCTATATTCTGCTATAAATATTTATTACCAATGGCTGAGAAGCATTTTGGGAGTGGTATTTATGTAAGATCATCTCTGTTTATTCTCAATATTATTCTTGCTATGCCATTTTTGTATGGCCTACTTAAGAGAAAAGATGGAGATGGCATCTTTAATAAAATATGGGCGGATAAGAAATTTGCAAGAGGCCCACTTTTGTTTATGATGATATTTAAATATTTGATAGCTATTATTTCAGTCTCAATTATTATTTCAGTTTATATTTTTATAGGATATGGTGCTATTATAATAATATGTGCATTAATTATCTCTGTAGTGATAGTCTCCAGCAAGGTTAAAAGATACTATGCTAAAATTGAGAGTCATTTTCTTTCAAATTTAAATAGTGAAAGGGGGCGAAGAGGATTGGTTTTACCCCGAGAATTAGCAGATGAAATACACTTTGATAGCTGTGAAATTGAGCCTGATTCGGTTGTTGCTGGAAAGACAATTACCGAGATACATAATACTTATGCAACTGGGGCTTTAATTATAAGAATATACAGGGGTAATTTAGTAATAGATTTGCCTCAAAAGATTGATTATATTTTTCCGTGGGATAAACTTTTACTATTAGGTACAGATAAACAGATATATGATTTTAGAGAATTGTCGGAATCGAAAATTTGTAATATTACTGGGGTGGAAGATATTGAACTATTTCAGGTCACTATAAATGAACATTCGCCACTTATCGGTTTACATGCAAATATATCTGATGTTAGAAACTCTTATAGTGTTTTAGTAATAGGGTTGGAGAAAGCGAATGATAATATTTATATAAGACCAACCTCAGCTAATATTTTTGAGGCGGGCGATACTTTATGGGTAGTTGGAACAAAAGATAAGGTAAAAGTTTTGGAGGGTAATAATGCATAATGAATTTTTAAGAAGTGTAGCAAAAGTTTTTGTAGAAAAAGCTAACGATAAAGATGATTTTCCTCTCTTTGTATTTCCAAATAGGAGATCTATGAAGTTTTTTACCAAATACCTTGGTGAAGAGTATGGTAAAAAATATAATAAACCATTGCTATCTCCAAATATGAAGACAATAAATGATTTGTTTTTGGATCTTAGTGGTAAAAAGACGGTTGATTCAATTGAAGCACTTTATATATTATATTGCAATTATATAAAGATTAAGCCAAATAATGTGGAAACATTTGATGAGTTTATATCATGGGGTGAGGTTTTATTAAAAGATTTTGATGATATAGATAAATATTACATCGATGCCAAGCAATTATTTCATAATGTAAAAGATTTAAAAGAACAAATTACAATTTCAAATATGTTGTTGTGGATGCGGGATATAAAATTC
>CAZYQA010000106.1:0-7319 GCA_964649555.1 uncultured Muribaculaceae bacterium | reverse complement strand
GATAGAACTATTTGCTAAATATTAAGTTATAACATAAACAATATTAGCAAACTATGGAAAATCTAAACCTTGAACGTAAAAAATCAATAAGCTCACTTGCTTCCGAAATACTAAATAAACATGTTGATCCCAAAGAGCGTGAAGAGATGATTCACATTCTGCTTACTAAACAAGCGGCTCAGGATACTTCAAAATACACTTATGGGGAAAGAGTATCTGACAAAATGGCAAGAATTGCGGGAAGTTGGGTATTTATAATATCATTTTGCTTTGTATTATTAATATGGATAGGAATCAATGTTTACCTATTAAGTAAGCCATTTGATCCCTATCCGTTTATTCTATTAAATCTAGTATTATCATGTCTGGCTGCAATCCAAGCCCCTGTAATTTTAATGAGTCAAAACAGACAAGAGCAAAAGGACAGAGAAAGAGCTGAAAATGACTATAGAGTAAATCTTAAAGCTGAAATCATACTTGAAGATTTACATCATAAAGTAGATCGTATCAGTGGTGATTACAAAGTAATAAAAGCAAAGCTAGAGGAACTAATTAAATTAAATGAGAATAAAAATGAAACTGAAAATTAATACCCCCCTCCAAGAGCTTTGTAAAGGTAAACTACAGATAAATATTCATTTAATATCGCATTATTTAAGCTAATCTGTGAGCTGAATAAGCCCCTTTGAGCATCCAATACATCCATATAACTAATTACACCGTTTATATATTGTAGATTAGCATGTTCCATATATTTCACGGCAGCAATCTCCAAAACTTTTACAGACTCTTTTACCTCTTTCACTTTATTATATGTTACAATAGCATTACTAGCCTCATTAAATGCTTTCAATACGGTATTTTTATAAGAATATAGCTCTTGCTCATATCGTGCCTGTTCCGCTCTCACATTGGCTCTGGTTTTTCCCATATTAATAAGAGGTTGTACCAGGCTTCCCAAAGCAAACCATGCAGGACTTTTAATGAAATTTGACAACTCATTACTCTCATACCCCCCATTGGCAGTTAGCTTTATGGTTGGGAAGAATTTGGTTTTAGCTATTCCAACTTTAGCATTAGCAGACATTAATTTATAATTAGCCTGCTTAATATCCGGGCGCCTCTCCAATAAGCTAGAGGGAAGCCCTGATGGTAGCTCTTTGGCTAAAGGGATATTTGCCAATCCAAATTGCCTTTCAATTTTCCCCTGATAATTTCCAAGAAGTAAATTAAGATTACTCTCTTTGAGTTTTATTTGCTTTTCAAGCTCTGGCACAAGGGTTTGCGTTCTTGCGAGCTCCACCTGAGCCTGATTATATGAAGTTTCTGATGTTAATCCCCCTTCAAATCTTAATTTAGCAAGTCTTACAGCCTCCTCCCTAGCTTTTAATGTTTGTAAAACAATATTTAACTCTTGATCTAATGCACATAATTGATAATAATTTACGGCAACTTCAGATATAATTGTCATCTGAACAGCATATTTACCCTCTACACTCTGCAAATAAGATGATTTAGCAATTTGATTTGTCCACCTTAAGCTACCCCAAAGATCCAATTCCCAACTAAGAGTAAATTTTGCACCAAACTCAGGGGATTGCTTTAAGCTATTTCCCCCATAATTCAACTCCTCTTTTTGCCCGTAAGCACTCAAACCCAATTGAGGATACATATCAGCCTTTGTTGCTTTTTGGCTTGATAACATTTCTTTTATCCTTGCAGATGCAATCATCATATCATTATTATTCTCCAATGCGGAATAAATTAACTTTTGCAATAAAGTATCGGTATATATATCCTCCCAAGGGAGAGTAGCTACAGAGGTTGAATCCTTCTCTTTATCAGAAGTATCAAATTTATCAGGCATATCCAATTCCGGTTTGGAAAATTTCTTTCCAACCATACATGACATACATAAAAAAGATACTAAAACTATATATATATATTTACTCATAACCATCTATTTAGATAAAAATTTACTTTTAATTTTATATACCATTACAAAAAAGAATGGAACCAATAAAACACCCAATGTGATTGCCAATAACATCCCAAAGAAAACACATGATCCAATACTTTGCCTTGAAGCAGAGCCTGGCCCCGATGCTAAAACCATAGGTAACATACCTAATACGAAAGCAAGTGAAGTCATTAATATTGGTCTGAACCTCATTTGAACAGCATATACAGCTGCTTTTAAAACATCCATTCCCTCCTCCAATCTATTCTTAGCAAACTCTACAAGTAAAATTGCATTCTTAGCCGACATCCCGATGAGGGTAATTAAACCAATCTGAAAAAATATGTTATTCTCTAAGCCTAACAATATTGCTCCCAAATAAGCTCCTAATAATACCACAGGAATTGATAACAGAACTGAGACAGGAATAATCCAACTTTCGTATTGCGCTGCAAGGAAAAGAAATACAAATAATAAAACCAAACATATAATTAAAAAATTATCCCCTCCTGCCCTCTTTTCCTGATATGATAGGCCGCTCCACTCCACAGATGTATTCTCAGGCAAACGTTGTTTAGCAATTCTTTCTATTGCAGCCATAGCATCCCCGGTACTATACCCCGGCGCGGCAATAGCATTCATAGAGGCAGAATTAAACATATTAAATCGTTTTATGGTACCTGCCCCGGTTGTATATTTCACACTCCCTAAAGCAGTAAGCGGCACCATAGATCCATTTTTAGCACGCACAAAGAACATATCCAAATTGCTCTTATCAACTCTATATGGAGCTTTAGCCTGTATATACACACGATATATTCTATTAAACATATTAAAATCATTTACATATACAGATCCTAAATAAGCCTTCATCGTAGAGAATATATCAGAAAGTGGAATATCCAAGAACTTTGCTCTATCTCTATCAACATCAAAGTAAAGTAATGGAATATCATTTTGCAAAGCAGATGATATACTACTTATCTCTTTTGCTTTAGAGGCATATAGCATTAATGTGTCAGATGCATTTTTAAGATCCTCCATAGTCCCGTCGCCTCGTATCTGCAACTCCATCTCTATACCGCTACTCTCTCCCAAGCCGGGAATTACAGGTGGACGCCTCAAATAAAACTTTGCCTGGGGGTAATGATAAAATTCTTTTTTCACTTCGCCCATGATTTTCTCCACACTCTTGCGCTCATCATGAGGTTTGAGAATAACTGTCAACATTGCTCTGCTTTGGCTTGTACCTATGCTAGAGCTACTCCCGGTTACATTCTGCACAAACTGCACCCCATCATGGCTATATAAATATTTAATAGCTCTATCTGTAACCTCACGAGTTCTTTCAAGAGTTGCCCCCTCTTGCAGCTCCACTTCAATAGTAAAGTAGCCTTGATCCTCCTCAGGAATAAAGCTGGTAGGAACAACTCTGTTAAGTACAAAAAGAAAAATAAGAATCATTCCGAACCCCGACAAAACTCTCCTTGGATTCTCAAAAAACTTTAATAAAACCTTAGTATAAATCTTATTACCTTTTAGAAGCCAGACATTAATTTTACGAAATATTATTGATCTGGATCTTTTTGTGGGACGCAGTAAGATTGCGCACATTGCAGGGCTAAGTGTTAAAGCCACTACAGTGGATAACAATACAGATACAACTATGGTAATAGAGAACTGCCTATATAGCTGTCCGGTTATTCCTCCAAGAAAACTCACAGGAATAAACACCGCAGCCAATACCAATGATGTTGCTATCAATGCTCCGGTAAGCTCTTTCATTGATTTATGAGTAGCCTCTCTTGCAGAAATTTTCTCTTCAGCCATAATTCTCTCAACATTCTCTACAACTACAATTGCATCATCTACCACTATACCAATGGCAAGGATAAATCCAAGCAGAGTAAGCAGGTTGATAGAAAAACCAAATATTAGCATAAATCCAAACGTACCAATTAAAGAGATTGGCACCGCAATAGTTGGTATCAATGCTGCTCTCCAATTTTGGAGTGAAAGAAAAACTACTAAAATAACTAGTATCAATGCTTCGAAAAGAGTTTTATACACGCCGTTAATTGAGTCTGAAATATATTGAGTAATATCAAAAGGAAAATCGTACTCCAACCCGCTAGGGAAATTAGCACTAATCGTTTTCATCGCTTCCCTCACCTCTTTAGATACCTTCATTGCATTCGCTCCGGGTAAAGTATAGATTGTAAGAATAGCAGCATTCTCACCATTAATTCCACTCTCTGTAGAGTAAGAAGATGCTTCCAATGATACAGATGCAACATCCTTCATTCTTACAATAGAACCGTCGTTATTAGCTTTTAGAACAATATTTTCAAACTCTGATACGGTTGATAAACGCCCTTGTGCAGTAATAGGGATTGTTACATCTACATCTATCACAGGTTGCTTCCCAAATTCACCTGCGGCAGACTCTCTATTCTGATCTTTAAGCGCATCTTGCAAATCCTTCACAGTTAAGCCCATATTAGCTAATCTATCGGGATAAACCCAAATCTGCATTCCATAATAGCGGCTACCAACATTGGAAACCCTACCCACGCCCGGTATTCTTCTGAGCACATCAAGCACGTTGATGGTAGCAAAATTACTAAGGTATATCTCATCAAATTTTTCATCATCAGACATCAATGTTAATGTCATTAATTGGTTAGGTGCCTGCTTCTCCACGGTAATACCATTCTGCACCACCTCATTAGGCAACCTTGATTCTGCTAATTTAATTCTATTCTGGATCTCTACAGCTGCAATATTCGGATCAACATTAATATCAAATGTTACTGTAATATTTAATGAGCCTGAATTATTACAACTACTTTTCATATATATCATACCCGGTGTTCCATTCAACTCCTGCTCAATAGGAGTTGCAACAGCTTGCGATATGGTTAAAGCATTGGCACCGGGGTAGCTCGCACTTACTTTTACTGTGGGGGGAGTGATCTGTGGATACTGATCTACCGGTAATAATGCTAAACCTACAAAGCCTACAACAACTATCAAAATAGAAATAACGGTAGAGAAAACGGGGCGATCTATAAAGAAACTACTTTTTATCATTTGGTATTATTTTTATGCCGGGGGTTAATTTATTTATTCCATCAGTTACAATCTTTTCATTCACTCCTAAACCTCTCTCAATAACCACTTTATTATCAACTTCAGGACCTATCTGTACAAATCTTTTTTCTGCTATACTATCGGGGCGCATCACGTATAAAAATGCACCACCTTTCTCTATAATCAAAGCCTTTCTGGGTACAACAGTGGAGTGCTCCATTACATCTAATAGTAGCTTCACTTTGGTATATTGCCCGGGGAGAAATTTCTGTTCGGTATTAGGCAAAATAGCCCTGACTCCAAAAGTCCCTGTTTGCGGATCAACTAAAGGATCTGCAAAATCTACAAGCCCTTTTATGGGATAAACCGAATCATCAGCTAATGTAACAGAAACGGTTGGTTGCCATGATCTTGAAGTATCCTGCTCCCCAAATTTCACCTTACGCCCCTCTGCCCTTAAATAATCTAGTGCTGTCATTTTGAAATCTACAAACACAGTATCACTTTTTACAACAGCAGCTAATTTTGAGCGATTTCCCGGCCCCACTAAAGCTCCCACATCTACATATCTTTCACTGATATAACCACTCATTGGGGAAGAAACCACAGTATAATTCAGCTCTAACTCGGCCTGCTTTAAATCTGCTTTATTCATAGCAACATTTGCCTGAGCATCATCATAAGCTGCAATTGCATTATCCAGATCAAGCTGGCTGGCAGCACGTTGCTCATATAATGGAGTTAATCTGTCAACATCTCTTTTAGCCTTAGCAGCTTGTGCCTCACTCTTTATAAGTTGTGCTTTTGCCTTTTCCACCCTTGCCTTATAACGATCTGAATTTATTATAAATAAAGGCGCATTTTGTTTCACCTTTTTTCCCTCTTCAAACAACATTTTTTCTAGGAATCCCTCTACCCTAGCATGAATTTCCACAAAACTTGCAGCTCTAATTCTACCTACATAAGATCCGTAAATTTCTACATTTTCATTTTGAGGACTCTCAACAATCACTATAGGAGCATCATTTTGAGTTTTATTCTTACAATTAGTCAATGCAATTAAGATCGGAAAAAATAAGATAATATGCGATATTCTCTTCATACGATAAAAAAACTTATGGCTAATGCCAATTTATAAAATATATTTAGAGTTTATGATTTACCAATAATAACACCAGAAGAATTAAACCCCTGTTTATGTGTAATTTAAACAATTAATAGATATAAATAAAATTGTAGAAATATGTAGAAAACTGTGGAAATTAACTTCAATAAAATATATTAAAAATTTAAAACAGATTCTAACGTTTGCTATATTTGCACAGAATTAAATAAAACAAACGTGGAATATAGATTGAATAAATATATAAGCAGCTCTGGAATATGCTCCAGAAGGGATGCTGACAAATATATCGAGAGTGGACATGTAACAGTAGATGGTAAAAAAGCATCGCTTGGAATGAGAGTTCTTCCAGGGCAAAAAGTTAAGGTAAATGGAATTCTTATAGAAAATGATATTGAGCCTGTTTACATTGCTTTTAATAAGCCTGTTGGAGTTGTATGCACAACTGATACTTCTGAAAAAGATAATATAGTTGATTTTATAAGCCATGAGCAGAGAATATTCCCTATTGGTAGACTAGATAAAGACTCTCAGGGGTTAATTCTACTAACAAATGATGGAGATATAGTAAATAAAATACTCAGAGCCGGAAATAATCATAAAAAAGAGTATATAGTTACTGTAAATAGAACTATTACAGATGAGTTTCTATCCAAAATGAGCAATGGTGTACCTATACTAGATAGAGTTACCAGAAAATGCAAAATGCAAAAAATAACTCCTAATATATTTCAGATCACATTAACTCAAGGGCTAAACAGGCAGATCAGACGCATGTGTGAGTATTTCGATTATCAGGTAACAAAACTGGAAAGAATACAAGTTCTGAATATAAAATTGGGAAATCTAAAACAGGGTACATGGAGAAATCTCACAATTGATGAACTTAATAGTTTGTTTGACTTAATAGAGGATTCTGATAATTTAGAGAGCCCAAAAGCAAAAACAGCTTCTAAGCCTAAGAACAATAAGCCTGCATCTGGAAATAAACCGGGTAATAAGCCCGCACATAATAATAGCAAATCATTTTCGAAAGATAAAAAGAAGGATTTTAAAAGGGATTCAAGAAGAGATGTAAAGAAAAAACATAGATAAAAATGGATAAAGTTACAAAAAAAGAAATCATTGAAAAATTTGCTCGCA
>CAZYQA010000105.1:1385-7464 GCA_964649555.1 uncultured Muribaculaceae bacterium | reverse complement strand
CTGCAAAGCGCAAATGCTATGGAAAGCGTAGCCAAATATCAGAATCAGAAAGTTGATGCAGGTACAAGAAGTCAGATAATAAATGCCCTTAAACAAGCATGGGAAGGGGCAAAAGCTAATGCAGAACTTGCAAACGTTACAAAAAAAAGAATTGATAAACTTTTTGACGAAGGGGTAGCAACACCTCAACGCAAAGATGAAGCAGATGCTATCGCAAGAGCTGCACAAGCTGCACAAGAAGCTGCCTATTACCAATACCAATTAGCATTGGATGGAGCACAAAAAGAGGATAAAGAGAGCTCCAGAGCATTGGTAGATGCAGCACAAGGGAGTGTAAACCAAGTACAATCTATACTAAACGATTCCAAGCTCACCTCTCCCACATCGGGGCAAATATCATCTATCTACCCATCCAAAGGAGAATTAGTAGTTACCGGATCACCAATTATGAACATTGTAGAATTGGATAGTTGCCATGTTGTACTCAATGTAAGAGAGAATCTGCTCCCAATGTTTTATATAGGGGGCGAATTTGATGGGAAAGTGCCAGCAATAGGAAAAGATGCAGTCATTAAATTTAGAACATATTATATAAGCCCATTGGGTAGTTTTGCAACATGGCGATCAACAAAGCAAGTTGGCTCCTATGATATTGTCACATTCCAAGTAAAAGCCAAACCCATCAGCGGAGATAATATCTCTAAACTAAGGCCGGGGATGAGCGTTTTGATAACTGTAAAAGAGTAATATATGCAAAGTGGTTGGGATAGATTCTGGGCATGCGTCAAACGAGAATTAAGAATATTCAGCTCCCGCAAAATATATTTTGTGGGAGTTATAGTTCTACCTATCTTCTCGTTAGTCTTTATGGCTACAATATTTGGCAATGGCCAAGTAGAGAATATTCCTATCGGCATAGTTGATTATACAAACTCCTCAACCACGAGGGAAATTATAAGAGATGTTGCAGCGGTTCCCACATTTAAGGTGACACCCGAGCACTACTACAACAGCGAGAGAGAGGCCAGAGAAGCTCTGAAAAAGATGGATATATATGGATACCTGGTTATTCCTGCGGAGTTTGACAAAAAATTATACGGAGCAGAGAAGCCAAACCTCACATATTATTTCCATTACGCTCTCATTGCCATTGGAGGAGAGGTTGAGGGGGCATTCCTCACAGTCCTAAGTAATATATGTGCCAACTTCGTACAAGAAGCTGGCATCAGCGGAGGGCTCTCCGAGCCCCAAGTGAAAGCCGTAACCCTCCCCACCACAATTACAAATTTCCCAATCTATAATTCAGATTTAGATTTCTCCATATATATATCCTACCCATTCTTTTTTATCTTCTTCCAGATATTGATACTTGTATTCATAGTATATAATATTGGGATGGAGATAAAAGAGGGGACAGCAAAAGAGTGGATGCAAACAGCCGGAGATAATATCTACATTGGTATATTCGGTAAACTACTCCCCTACCTGCTAATATTTATAGCAGAATGCTTATTCGCAAATTATGTATTTTTGGAGTGGATGCGAATCCCGTTCTCCTGCTCAATACTTGCAATTATAGTATCCGGTCTGGTTCTTATTATCTCCACAATGGCATTAGGCATAATCCTAATATCCTTAATCCCCCAATTACCAATCGCTATAAGCATGGCATCCATGATAGGAGCGCTGGGAGCAACCACATCGGGAGTAACCTTTCCGGTAGATCAGATGTATCCCATATTTGAATATCTATGCTACCTATTTCCTATCAGGTTCTTTATAAGAATCAACCACTACTTATTCTACGAAGATGTAGGGATAGGTGTATCATGGCCATTCTACGCAGCAATGCTGGTATTCATTTTATTAGGTTTACTCTCTTTGCACAACCTACACAAACACCTATACACCAAACAAATATCATCATATTGGGGAGTTCTTATCATTGTACTTGGTGGCACACTTGGGTATGGATTTTTATACAACCTGCTATATAAACCCAATCTGGTAAAAGAGGTACCTATCGCAATAGTAGATAATTGCCAATCAGATATGAGCAGAAAGTATATAGAATATTTAAATGCTACACAAGGAATTAAAGTTGAATATACCGATGTTGATTTCTTGCAAGGCAAGCAGATGATGAAAGAGCACAAGATCAGAGCAATGCTATACCTTCCATATAATTTTGACAAAAATGTATTCGAGGGGAAAGAATCCGTTTCGCTTGCTTATGAAACCACCACGGCATTTCTATACTATCTCACCATACAAAGTGCCGCAACAGGTGCAATGCAAAAACTAAACAGTGAATATCTTGGAGAGATCATATACTCACTCCCAATGGAAGGAAAACTTGCTATTGCACAAGCTCCGATGGCTACCTTCGACGGAGTGCCCCTATACAATACCAACGGAGGATATGGCTCTTTCCTTATCCCGATAGTTGCAGTATTAGCACTATTTCAAACAATGCTCATGGCAATGGGATGCGTATTGGGATACTTAAATGAAAAATTGAAACTGATAGGGCAAAAGCTCAAACTATCCAGAATATTTGCCATAGCAGGTGGGTTCACGATAGTATACTCTTTATTGTCATGCTTCTTGATAGGGCTTATTCCCGGATTATTCAACCTACCCGATATAGGTAACCCTCTATTATACTTTCCATTTATAATACTATTTTTGGCCACCTCAGCTATATTCCTATCTGCATTCTATTACCTGTTTTCAGATTCGGAATGTGTCATGGTACTTGTGCCATTTTTCTCCATTGGGCTAATATTTTTATCCGGAATGTCGTTTCCAATGACACAGATTCCTACATTTTGGCAATTGGTTTACTACCTCATACCATCATCAGCTGGGATCACCGGATTTGTAAAATTAAACTCCATGGCAGGAAATATAGGCTCCATTACACCCGAAATAATAACGTTATTAGGGCAGCTTCTATTTTATTTATTAATTTTGCTCACTGTTTATTATTTTATCAACAGAAAGAGATCTAAAATAAATGGTTAATAGCTCAAACAAACTGGGATTAATGGGTAATCCAATATCCCATTCCAAAAGTCCTGCGCTTTTTAAAGCTGCATATAAAGAGACAAATTATACATACTCATTAATAGAGGCTCCAACCGCCCAAATAGCTTTTAACAAATTTATAGATGAAGGATTCATAGGTGCAAACGTAACCTCACCATTCAAAGATGATATAATGCAATATGTAGATGCCCCCTCAGAAATATCAAAATTTCTGAAGAGTGCCAATACCATTATCCTCAAAGATGGAAAAATCCACTCATACATTACGGATTACTACGGGGTAAAAAACACTATTTCGGATTATATCCAATCTACAGGTAAAATAAGTTCCGCCCTTATCATTGGGAGTGGAGGAGCGGGAAAAGCCGCATCATTAGCTACAAAACATCTGGGACTTAAAACCTTCATCGCAAACAGATCAATAAACAAAGGAATTGAATTTGCAGAGAGCCTAAACAGCTTCACCGGTGGCCAGAAAAGTGAATTTATCAGCTTAGAAGATATTGAGCATACTGTAAAAGAGTGCAATCTCATCATATACACCCTCTCAATGCTCATACCTCAAATGGAAAACCTGAACATAAAAAACCACATTATGTTTGAGGCCAACTACGCACACCCGTTTTTTGATAAAACAGAATGTATAAAATACCTATCAGGCAAATATTGGCTGTACAATCAGGCAATCCCGGCCTTCAAATTATTCACCTCTAAAGAGCCTGATAATAGGGCTATGTGGGAAGTTTTGTAAAGTTTTAAAGATTTTATTTAAAAATGTCTAAATATTGTTGTAATTTTAGCCGTTAAAAACTCATAAAGAAATGTCGGTAAATAAAGTTATTCTAGTAGGCAATGTGGGGAAAGATCCTGAGGTTAGACACTTAGAATCGGGAGCCTCTGTTGCAGCATTTCCTCTTGCAACCACAGAGAGATATAAAGATAAAAACGGATCATTACAAGATCAAACCGAATGGCATAATATAATATGCTGGAGAAATCTTGCCGATCTTGCTGAAAAATATATAAATAAAGGCTCTCAGCTATACATTGAGGGCAAAATAAGAACTAGAAGCTGGACAGATCAAACAGGTGCAAAAAGATACACAACTGAGATCGTAGCTGATACCATCAGGTTACTTGGCAAAAGAGAGGGTAGCCCTGCTACTGAAAATAGCAATTATCAAGCTGCTACTACTCAACCTCAGCAAGCATCTCAGGCACAAAGTTCACCAATGAGCGATTTCCCATCAGATGAATCATCTGATGACTTACCATTTTAATTAGATATTAATTCATTTTATAACATATAAACCAATGAAAGTAGATGTAGTTCTTGGCCTGCAATGGGGAGACGAGGGTAAAGGTAAAATAGTTGATGTTTTAGCAAACTCATATCCGGTTGTAGCCAGATTCCAAGGTGGCCCTAATGCAGGTCACTCACTTCATTTTGACGGAAAGAAATTTGTATTACACACAATCCCGTCAGGAGTATTCAGAGAGGGTTCAATCAACGTTATAGGTAATGGCGTAGTGATAGATCCAATCATTTTCAAACAAGAGTGCGATAAAATCGAGGCAAGTGGAGTTCCTGTAAAAGAGCGCGTATTTATCTCTAAAAAAGCACACTTAATCCTTCCAACTCACAGAATAATTGATGCTGCATCCGAAGCATCAAAAGGTAAATCCAAGATTGGCTCCACCCTAAAAGGTATAGGCCCAACTTACATGGATAAGACAGGTAGAAACGGTTTAAGAGTTGGAGATATCCTTACAAAAGATTTTCAAGACAGATTCCAAACATTAAAATCTAAACATAAAGCCTTCTTAGCTCAATTCGATTTCCAATACAATGCAGAAGAGAACGAAGCTGCTTGGATGGAGGCTATCGAATACCTAAAAGGTTTCATTTTAATTGATGGCGAATACGCAGTAAACGGATACCTAAAAGAGGGCAAAGCCGTATTAGCTGAGGGAGCACAAGGATCACTATTAGATATCGATTTTGGAGCATACCCATTTGTTACCTCCTCTTCTACCACTTGTGCAGGTGCGTGCATAGGATTAGGAGTTGCGCCGGGTAAAATCGGCAACGTTTACGGTATCTTCAAAGCATACTGTACAAGAGTAGGTAGCGGCCCATTCCCTACCGAGCTACACGATGCTACAGGAGAGCTATTAAGAGAGAAAGGATTTGAGTTTGGTGCAACTACAGGAAGGCCTCGTAGAACAGGATGGTTAGATTTACCTGCATTAAAATATGCGATCATGCTTAACGGCGTTACAGAGCTAATAATGATGAAAGCAGATGTACTAGATACATTCGAAACAATCAATATTGCAATTGCATACAAAGTAGACGGTAAAGAGACTCAACAAGTTCCTTACGATACATACGCTGAGATTGAGCCTATATACAAAACATTCCAAGGCTGGAAAAAAGATCTTACAGCAGTTAAGAAAGAGAGCGAGTTACCAAAAGAGTTTATGGAATACATAGCATTCATAGAGAAAGAGCTTGAAGTTCCAATCAAAATTATCTCTTTAGGGCCAGACAGAGAGCAAACAATCATCAGATAATAAAGAGCATTAACTCTCAACATACAACACCGGAACATTTATCGCTATCCAAAGCAAATGTTCCGGTGTTTTTATTTATTCATTCAGAGCTTGGGGCAATGATCCTATATGGACTACTTGCGGCGCAAGTTTTATCAAGACACACACTTTCAGTAGATTACAAAACAACAACAGCGGTATTACTGGTAAACCTGGGGCGATAACTGCTCTGAGGGGCTATTTTCCGTACAACTCTTACCTAATCTGAGGCTTTAAATCGGGTGCTACGTGCTGAATCATGGCTAGAGATGGATAGCTTGTGGGCTACTTGCGGCGCAAGTTTTATCAAAACACACACTTTCAGACGATTACAAAAAAAACAACAACGACAGTATTACTGGTACTGGTAAACCTGGAGCGATAACTGCTCTGAGGGGCTATTTTCCGTACAACTCTTACCTAATCTGAGGCT
>CAZYQA010000105.1:0-1285 GCA_964649555.1 uncultured Muribaculaceae bacterium | reverse complement strand
TTAAATCGGGAGCTACGTGTGGAATCCCCTTCAGAAGACTCTTTCCGTTCGTGGCTTGCCAGATATGAGGCTTTAGACTGGTAACATGGTGTGATGCTGGTTTCTTACAGGCGATTACTTGCGGCGCAAGTTTTATCAACACACACACTTTCAGTAGATTACAAAAAAAAACGACAACAAAGGTAGTACTAGTAAGTCTGGGGCAATAAATCATTATAAGATCACTGCTGTTTCAAAGCAAATGTTCCAGTGTTTTAATTCATTCAGAGCATGGGGTGAATTATACTCCAAACTTACTTATGCAGTTAATATTTTCCTTTGATTTATATTCTTGCTTTAACTAGCCTCTAAGGTAACATTGCTATTGGAGTTGATATTTTACTATATTTCTATCGCCTTCAGCACTTACTGCAATTGCGATAATTTCATTGCTAACTTCTCTGATTACAATACTGAGAACCCTGTTGTCTAATTTATAATGTTTCAATGGCTTACCATTCCAATCAAAGCATAATATATTACTATTTAATTCTTCATTTTCACTATTGTAGAGTATGTAAACTTTATCATCTGTTGATGCTATGCTTGAGTAATAGTGCTTAAAATTAGCCCCTTCATTGAGTCTTCTATTTGAAATAGTTCCGTCCACATCCGAAAACAAGAGTGTTTTTATGACTGTAATATCAGACTCATTGATTTGATAAAACACTACCCAATCGCAATATTCAGCGGCTTGTACTATGTATTTCATAGATGGACTTGTAGAAATATGACTTTGATATAATATAAAACGGTCAGTATTATTTTGGTACATTCTCCCATTCTCAGGATAAGTACCGTAACTACCTAGCATATCTCCTTTAAGAGAAAATAATCCTATCGGATTATCGAATCCCCCAACAGCCACCAATGATTGTCCATTTTTTATAATATTACCAGGCATATTTCCTGCCTTTATTTTCAGTATTGATGTTAATGATAACAAGGAGGTATCCGAAACATTAACTTCAAATAATGAATATGTAGATTGCGATCTCTCAAATACTCCAAGCAAACCATCTTGAGCATTAGAAGTATATATTGGCCTGTGTACTTCATTCGGCCCCCTGCCACTTCTAAGATGTCTGCCTAAAGAGACTCCCCTGTTTATATTTACAATTGTTAAAAAATGATTATCATTATAATCTTCAATGATTAACAAACTATCCATAAGAGTTAATCTATAAGGGTTAATTAGCTCCATGTTTTCGTAAGTACATAAATCCGATTTTAAAGAATAAGACCG
>CAZYQA010000104.1:0-7485 GCA_964649555.1 uncultured Muribaculaceae bacterium | reverse complement strand
AAGCTGGAGGAACAAAACTTAATAACCGCAAAAGACAACTACTCTATAGCAAATGAGCGCTATATGCTTGGAGATTTATCAGGTATAGAGATGAGAGAGGCTCAAAAAAGCCTCCTTGATGCTGAGGAGAGGTTATTAACTTCTCAGTTTAATACGAAAGTATGTGAAATCTCCCTCCTACTTATTAGCGGAAGTCTAATAGCTTCGAGCAATAATTAAAATTACAAACCCAAAACTATTGCGGCATCAATAGATAATTTACGACTAATTTCCCTTGCTATTTTAAGTGTGGGCTCACTCTTTCCTGTAAGGTATTCACTTACTCTTGAGGGGCTCACTCCCAACATCTCAGCAATATTTTTTTGAGTTAGGCCCATTTCATACATTCTAAGTTTTAACACATCAGATAAAGATGGTTTCTCAATTGGATAATGAAATTCATCATAGTCTGCAACAAGATTGGACAACAATACCAATTCCACTGAATTAATATCGCTCTCTGGCGTATCTTCTCCTACAAGAAGAAGCAACTCTTCAACACGTTGCATAGCTGCTTTATATTGGATTTCATTTTCAATCTTTGTCATAATACTATTCATATTTCCGAACAATCTAATTTATCATATTCCTTATGAGTACCAATAAATCGGATATATACTATTTTTATTTTAAATTTAACTATGGCTACAAGCCTATAATCATTACCTTTTATATTAAACACATATCGTTGATTACCTACGTTATCAACACTATTAAAATCCCTCTTAATATCCCCATAATTATCCCAAGAAGCTTTACACACCTTTGAATACCACTCCTCTAGAGCTGTTTTTGCCAAAATATTTCTTGAGTAGAACAAAACAAGTGCTCTATGCGCCACAATTCTCATAATCTTAATTTATTAACACAAATATAGAGCAAAAGTTCTAAAAAACAAAATATAATTCCAAATATCAAATCAATTACTTTAACCAAGTAGCCCTATGCCATATATATTCTAGTGGACCTTGCTTATGATTGTTAAGCCATAGTTTACATCCCCAAATCTGAATAATTATCACAATGATACCAACAACAAGGCTCAAAGCTATACCCAATACAGATGCTAATCCAAATGCATAAGGGAAAAAGATAATACTTCCAATTATAGATTGGCTCACATAATTGGTTAAACTCATTCTCCCATATAAGCGCAATCCATTTGTCATCTTTTTAAAGATATTACTCTGATAAAGAATTACAAAAATTGAGATCAAAATTCCAGTGAATGCAATATTATACCACATCGTAAATATAATTTGTAAAGAATCTGTAGCCGAAATTTTCGCAATATATAGAACAAAACTTGATACAACACCCACAACAAAAAGTTTTACCCAAAAAGATATATCCCTACTAAAATAATCTCCACGTGCTAGTATCATTCCCAGTATAAAAAGCCCTGGTGCTTGAAGCAATCTTCCTGCATCAACAGCCCAAAACAAGCTGGCCAATTGCCCTGTTGTAATATTTTCCCAAATCATTTGCCAAAAATTACCTGTATCTACCACCCCTTTTAATGCTGGATAATAAGCATCATTAAGAACTGTTGGAATAAGATTAATTCCAAAACACTCTAATAGCTCTACTGGCTGTACTAAGAATATTAATGCAATAATAAACAACCACTTTTGAGAGAGCTTACGCAAAGGTATCATTACAAAACCCATGATTGCAAAAAGGAGAAGGACATCTCCTCCGGGGAAAAATGCAGCATTTAATGTTGCAAACAGCATAAGAAGAATCAATCGCCAAGCAAAGCGCCCTCCGAAATCAGCCCCTTTTGCCTCTTGATTACGTTGCTGTATGATAAATGTAAACCCAAAAAGCAATGCAAAGATTGCATAACTTTTACCTGCAAAAAGGAAGAATAGAGCATCCCAAGTGCCTTGATTTATCAGATTAATAGTTTCACACTCACTTTCTGGATATACTCCATAAATAAAGTGTTCGATAAAATGAAGCAAAGCAATAGCCACTACTGCAAAGCCTCTAAGAGCATCAACAACATCAACTCTCACATTTTTTTGGGGATAATTCATAGACACAGTAAATAGGAAACAAATTTATAAAAACAGAGCGTAACGGTTACTTTTCAGTTTATCCGCTACGCTCCTAAATACTTATATTATATAATCAGATTTGAGCCTGCTTTTTATTTAGCAACTCTTTCTAACCATTTAACCATACCTAACATCACTGCCATTGATACGAAACATACAATTGCAAATACACTCCAAGTAACAGAGATAGAGATATTTTGATACATGATAGCTCCAATAAATAATGAGAAGTTACCTACAGCCGTAGCACCTAACCAACAACCTTGCATTAAACCTTGCAAGTGAGCAGGAGCAACTTTAGATACAAATGATAATCCTAAAGGAGAGATAAATAACTCAGCAACAGTTAAGATGAAGTATGTACCGAATAGTAACCAAGGAGTAACCTTATCTACTGATGGAAGACCACCCATTTCTTGAATCTCATTATAAGTAGGAACACCTAATGAACCAACAGCCATTAAAATAAATGCAGATGCAGCAATACCCATACCTATAGCGATCTTTTTAGGAGTTGAAGGCTCTTTGCCTCTTTTAGCCATAGATGAGAAAATCCAAATTACAAATGGAGTTAAGAATACAACGAAGAAAGGATTTAAAGATTGGAAATCCTCTACTGATATAGACATACTACCCATGCTTAATAAAGTGTAATCTTTAGCAAACATTGTAAGAGTTAAACCATTTTGGTGGAATGAGAACCAGAAGAAGATAACGATTCCAAATACTGCAAATAGAGCAAGAATACGTTGTTGAATCTCTTTAGCATCTTGTTTGATTTGCTCTTTAGTGTATTCAGGTTTGTTAACTGCAGCTTTTGCTTTAGAAGCAGGATCCGGTAAAACTTTTTTGTAAGCAATAAATACTACTAATGAGATTAACATTGCAATAATAGCAATAGCAAATGCATAGTGGAAACCTGTGTTGAAAGCATTTAAATAATCATTAGCAAAAGTAGCCATATTAGGGGTAGTGCCTCCGTTTACTTCTGTAGCTAACTCAGTATATCTACCATTCATAATCTCCGGTGGCATAACACCATTAATGAACTGCCAGCAAAGATCCGGTAAGTTTGCATTGTATAAATAACCTTGTGATTCAACAAACCAGTTTCTCATAGATTTAGCAGCAAAAGGGGCAATACAACCTCCGATATTGATAAACATATAGAAAATTTGGAAACCTGAGTCACGTTTAGCAGCATATTGAGGGTTGTCATATAACTGACCAACTAATGCTTGTAAGTTACCTTTGAATAAACCGTTACCAAATGCGATAACTAATAGAGCACCTAAAGCAATATATTTAGAAGTAATAAGTGATGGAGTTGCAAGACATGCATAACCAAGACACATTACAATTAAACCTGCCATAATAGTGCCTTTATAGTTTTTAAGTCTATCAGCGATTAAACCACCGAATACAGCTAAAATATAAATAGCTCCGTAGAAAATAGAATAAAGACCTCCAGCCTCGGTTCCATCTAAACCAAATTTGGACATTAAGAACAATACCAGGATTGCCATCATGGTGTAAAAACCAAAACGCTCTCCCATATTTGCCAATGCCGCAGGAATTAGTCCTTTAGGTTGATTTTTAAACATAGTAGTATTATTAAATAGTTAATTTATAGTGTTTGTAATTATTATAATTCGGGTTAAAAAGTTTACAAAGATATAAATATTTAGCAATTTTTAATGTTATTTTAACGATATAGATGCTATTTTAACCCGGATTGTAAGATTTTATGCTAAATTTGTTTATTATTTTTAATTGTAACGATGAGTAAATTTTTTAGTTGGCTTATTTGGTGTTTGATTTGGATTGTTTCCCTGCTCCCATTAAGATTTTTTTACATATTATCTGATATTACTGCATTTTTATTGCACCATATAATAAGATATCGCTCCACAACTATCGATGTAAATATGGCAAGGAGTTTTCCACATCTTATGTATAATGATCTTAAAGCTATAAGAAAAGAGTATTATAAATATATGTGCGATATAATGCTTGAGAGCATTTGGGCTGTAACAGCAAGTGAAAAACAAATATGCTCAATGGTAAAGCCTTTGAATAATGAAGTAATTGATGATGTTTGCAGCAAGTATAATAAGGTGATTACGATAATGGGGCATTGCGGTAACTGGGAGATGGTTGGAGGAATGTGTGGAGAAAAAAACAAAAGAGAGGAAGGAAGTTTTGCAAATAATAATATCGTACTCACATATAAAGCTGCACAGAACAAAACATTTGATTTATTGTTCAGAAAGCTCAGGATGCATGAATATGAAAAATTTGGGAATAACGGAGAAGTAATTGAGTCGAGAAGGATATTAAGGCACGTGATACAGGATAAATTGCAAAAATGCACATATATGTTTATTGCAGACCAATCTCCTATCCCTGGCGAACGAATACCTGTTAAGTTTTTAAATCAACCCACAATTTTTATGTGTGGCCCTGAATATGTTGCTGTAAGGATGAATTTACCAGTATTATACTTGGGTATGAGTAGGGTTAAAAGAGGGCAATATGAGATAAAATTTAGTATAATCACCCTTAATGCAGGGGAAACAGAGAAAGGATTTGTTACAAGAGAGTATGCTAGATTGTTAGAAAATGATATATTTACAAATAAAAGCAACTGGCTATGGAGTCATAAGCGCTGGAAAAGGGAGTTTACTCCGGCAGAAGCGCAAGAATATGAAACCTTATACAGTGCTAAACAATAAACTAAATATGATTATGAACCGATTGAGAATTTCAGTAGCGGCGATCGCATTGTTTGCCGCTCTTACCACAAATGCACAAGTTCTTACCCCGGGTGAGGCTGTTCCGCAAGGAGCAATTATATATTCTCTCCCTAGCACAACAATAAGTTTAAAGGCAACAGCCGAGCGCGAAGCATTTATTGCTGGCCCTTATGCTGCCTATGCAAATAAGTATCTGGGTGTAGATGCTAAAAAGGCAAACACCAACACTTATAAGATATCGGAAATAGAGATGATCCCATTGGTGGAGGCTGATCCGAATATGAGTGCTGCCGTAAACTTAGGCTCAAGCAAAGCGGCTTCCGCAAATTTCTTAAACTTCTGCTCGCAAGGTTTAATCGTTGCATCTGACGGATATACAGGGCAAAATGTTCCATGGAGATTCCCTTCTGCCGTAAATAACTCAGATTTTAATACTGTTACAAATGTACCTAACCTTAGCAACCGTTCAACTGTTTTATATAAAACTGTTGAGACTCCCGACGGAATTGAGAAAGTACCGGTACAACAATCTCAGATTGTAGAGAAAAGCCCGGAGAAAAAAGCTGAAGAGGTTGCAAACCTTATCTTCACACTTCGCCAGAAAAGAATAGATATTCTTACAGGTGATACAGATGTGACTTATAGCGGAGAGGCAATGAATGCAGTTCTTAGTGAGATCACAAGATTAGAGCAGGAATTTTTAAGCCTTTTCTTAGGTAAAAGTACAAAAGAGACTCAAACAATTATATTTGATGTAATCCCTGCTGCTTCTAATAATAAACAAATGTATATTGCATTCCGTGTATCTGATACGCAAGGCTTATTACCATCAAATAATGTTGGAGGAAGACCTATTGTATTGGAATTGGTTGCCGATGGTGAGCAAATTCAAAACGTTTCGGCTGCTGAGGCTGCATCTGCAACTAAAGGTAGAGTAGCATATCGCAAACCTGTAACCGTAACAGCACGAGTGCTTGATGGGCAAAATGTACTATTACAAGGGAGAGTTCCGGTATATCAATTTGGAAAAGTTTTATCATTCCCTATTGATATAGCTGCGAAATAATTATTATTTTTGAATTACACTTATAAACAAAATATATTATACGTATGAAAACTATTGCAGATTTGAATCCACAGATCGTGTGGAAAAACTTTTATGCTTTAACTCAAATTCCGCGCCCTTCGAAACATGAAGAGAAGGCTGCAGAATATCTTTATAATTTTGGTAAAAATTTAGGTTTAGAGACTATCAAAGATGAGATAGGAAATATCATCATCAGAAAACCAGCTACACCAGGTATGGAGGATAGAATGGGTATCATTCTACAAGCTCACATTGATATGGTTCCTCAAAAAAACAGCGATATTGAATTTGATTTCAAAAAAGATGCTATTCAACCCCGTATCGTAGGTGATATGGTTTATGCTACCGGTACTACTTTAGGTGCTGATAATGGCTTAGGTTGTGCTGTTGCAATGGCTGTTTTAGAGGATAAAAATTTAGTTCACGGCCCTATCGAGGCACTTTTCACTACAGATGAAGAGACAGGTATGACTGGTGCTCGTAACTTACAACCGGGTGTAATCAAAGGTGATATCCTTGTAAACTTAGACTCTGAGACAGAAGGTGAACTTTATGTTGGTTGTGCAGGTGGTTTAGATGCTTCTGGTGTATTCACATATACAAACGAAGCTGTTCCTGCTGGATATAAAGGATTTAAAGTAGCTGTTACCGGCTTAGTTGGCGGACACTCAGGCATGGATATCGTTCTTTACAGAGCTAATGCTAATAAAGTAATGGCTAGAGTTTTACTTCCGTTAATGAGAGATTTAGATACAAGACTTGTAAGCATCAATGGTGGTAACATGAGAAATGCTATCCCTCGTGAAGCATTTGCTGAGATTGCTATCCCTGAAGCTAAAGTTGCTGAGGCTAAAGCTATCGTTGCTAAAAAATTAGCTGAAATGAGAGCTGAGTATGCAGGTACTGATAAAGATCTTAACATCGCATTAGAGGATGCTGCTGTAGCTAAAGAGGCTATTTGCCAAAAAGTTGCTTTAAATATGATTCGTACTCTTTATGTTTGCCCAAGTGGTGTAGAGAGAATGAGTAGCGAAATGCATGGCTTAGTTGAGACTTCAAATAATATGGCTATTGTAAAATCTGCAGATGGCAAAATTCAAATTCACTCTTTAATGAGAAGCTCTGTTGATAGCGCTAAAGATGATTTAGCTGAGAAAATGAGATGCTTATTTGAATTAGCTGGTGCTGAGGTTACATTTGCTGGTGGTTATTCAGGATGGGCTCCAAATATGGCTTCTCCAATTTTAAGAGAGATGAAAAAAGTTTATAATAAACTTTATGGAAAAGAGCCTGAAGTTATGGCTATCCACGCAGGTCTTGAGTGTGGTATCTTAGGTGGTATTTACCCTAACTGGGATATGATCTCTTGTGGCCCAACTATCTTCTCTCCTCACTCTCCAGATGAAAGAGTAAATATCGACAGTGTTGGTAAATGGTGGGATTTCATAGTTGAAGTACTTAAAGAGGCTCCTAAGAAATAATAATAAAAAGATGTTAGGCTGTTCAAAATCTATAAATTGAACAGCCTTCCTCTTTTATT
>CAZYQA010000103.1:0-7497 GCA_964649555.1 uncultured Muribaculaceae bacterium | reverse complement strand
CAACTTTCTGATTCTGATATTTGGCTACGCTTTCCATAGCATTTGCGCTTTGCAGCATAGCATCAATCTCAGGACTTTTTATATATACGAGTGTATCTCCTTGTTTTACCATTTGCCCCTCTGTGACATATAGCATATCCACTCTACCACTCAGCTTGCCGGATATTTTAACATCAGTGGCTTCTATCTGCCCTTGCAGAATCTCCGGCTGATGTTTGAAAATTATCATACCCACTATAGAAACCGCTGCTATAACAATTACTATTACAGCCAGCGATACAATAAGTATTTTATTACCTTTCATATTTTAAATTTTAATTATTAACATTTGTAGAGTTGTTTGCAAACCAGAAGAATGAGGCTAGCCCTATATCTCCGCAGATTGCACTCATGTTTGCCAATGCTACATCGTATTGCCAGTGTGCAAAGGATTGAGCTATCTTGGCTTTTGTAAGATTGTTTCTAGCTTGCACTACATCAAATGAGGTTGCCATCCCCTCTTTAAAACTTTTCTCTCTCACTTCCAACAGCTCTTGGCATAGTGCAACAGTTGTTTTTAGGGCATTAAGATTATTTATTGCATCATTCATCTGAGATCTTAGTTTGTTTGCCAATAGATGCAAATCTTTTCTTGTTTTCTCAATTGTAAGCGTGGCTTGATCACTTGATTTTTTAGCAATCCTTATATTTTTTTCTCTGTTTAAGCCATCAAAAATATTCCATACCATTCCAGCTCCAAACACTGTGCGAGGCGCCAGATTGGATGGAATCTGATATGAATAGATATTTTGTTTTGCAAAAACTGCAATATTTGGAGCATATCCGCTCTCTGCTATTTTCTTTTCGTATTTTGTTATGTTTTGTTGCTCTTTGAGTACCTTGATTTGTATGTTGTTTGAGTCAATCTGCTTCTCGAAATAGCTAAGTGGGGGGATAGGATCCATTATAAAGAAGTTTGATATAGGATCAATTGTGCTATTATTATCCTCATTTTGGATACCGATTACTGTTTTTAATGCACTTTCAGCTACTCCTACGCTCTCTCTTGAGTTATTTAGCTCCCTTATTGCCTCTTCCAATGCTACTTGTGCTACAAGTAGTTCTGCTTTATTAATCATACCATTATTCATAAGGCTTTGGGCATTATTAAATAATAGCTGCATGGTTTGGTAGTTTTCAACTTTCTCTTTTACAACTTCCTGAGCTAGCTTGTATGTGTAATATGCCTCTACCATTACCACCAGTTGGGCATCGGTCGCTACTGTTTTCATCCCCTCTGCTGATGCAATCATGGATTTGCCTATTTTGTTGGCAAAAATCCTTTTGCCTCCTGTGAATAGGGGCCATGTTGCTGTCGCATCTATAGTTGCAAGGTTTTTATCCAGTAGGGGGAAGTTTATATTGAGTGAGTTCATTTCTGTGATCATGTTGTTTAATGAACTTCCGATCCCTTCTATTACATTTCCGATTCCTCCGATTATTCCCTCTATTTGTTGAGGTGAGAGATGTGGAAATAGTTGCTCAAATACGGGGCCTGCCTCTTTTAAGAGTGCTTGGAGCTGCTCCGATGAGGGAAGGTGTTTGGCTGCTGCATCTTCTATCGGCTTTAGTACTTCGCCTGCATTTGCCTGCACCGATATATCTTTAGAGGTGTGTGTATATCCTCCTGATGCGGTAATAAAAGGGTACCATGCTGAGTTTAGTTTCTGCTTCTCTGCCTTTGCTATATCAATGGTTTTCTCTGCTATACCTATAACTTCACTATTGCTTATCAGCATTTGTGATGCTTGCTCTAGTGTGAAGGGGATAATATTTTGCTTGGGAGCTTGGAGGGGTTTACCATCCGCTCCTAATAACACGGGACCTATGCCTATGTTTGCTATTTGATTATTAGTAATCTCCCAGCCTCGGGCAAATGAAATATCTTTATTTTGTGCACTTATATAGTTTGTTATTATTAATGATAACACTAAGCCGGTGCCAATTATTGAAAATTTAGCCGATTTTGTCATAGTAAAAATAAATTTCTACTTATAGACAAAATAACTAAAGGTTTTGTTTTAACAGATGTTCGGAAAATTATTGTCTTTGGCGTACTGCCTCATAGCAAAGGATTGCAGCAGATGTAGAAACGTTCAGAGAATCAAGATCTCCGAGCATTGGAATTTTTATTTTTTCGTTTGAATTTTCTCTCCAAAAATCGGTGAGTCCGTTAGCTTCGCTACCCATTACGATTGCACATGATTGCTTCATATCGGTATCATAATACCATTGAGAATCTTGAAGCTGTGCTGTGAATATTTTGATATTGTTTTTTTGGAGCCATGCCAATGCATCTTCGTTTGAGCAAACAGATATTTGTTTTGTAAATACTGCACCTATACTTGAGCGGATTATGTTTGGATTGTAAATATCCGTTAGAGAGTCACACACCAATACGGCATCTACTGCACAAGCATCAGCGGTTCTAAGAAGCGCACCTAAGTTTCCTGGTTTCTCCACTCTTTCAACAATTAGAATAAGTGGGTTTTTAGATAATTTTATCTCGTTTAAAGATAAATGTTTACTTTTTACTATAGCAAGTATACCCTCTGTATTATCTCTATATGCCATCTTAGCATATACATGATCTGATACACTGTATAATTTATTGCAATGACTTTTTAGTATCCCGATAAATTGTTCGGAACAAATATCGGGATTATAAAAAGCACTCTCTATAGTATAACCTTTATTTATGCAATGGGTTAATTCTCTCTCACCCTCAACTATAAAGACCCCTTGCTCTTTTCTTAGTTTGGATTTTTCTAAGAGCAAAAGCACTTCTTTTATTCTATCGTTTTTGGTGGAGGTGATATTTAATTCCATTGCTTCTATATAGTTTATTTATAACTTTCTGGCCTCATTTGAGGGAAGAATAATACATCTTGGATAGTGGTTTTGCCTGTTAGGAACATTGTTAAACGATCTATACCGATACCCATTCCTGATGTAGGAGGCATACCATACTCTAAAGCACGTACAAAGTCCATATCAATAAACATTGCCTCATCATCTCCTTTATCTTTTAGAGCAACTTGCTCTTTGAATCTCTCAAGCTGATCAATTGGGTCATTAAGCTCACTATATGCATTTGCTAACTCTTTACCGCAAACAAAAAGCTCAAATCTCTCTGTTAATTCAGGATTGCTTCTGTGCCTTTTTGTAAGAGGAGATGTAGCAACAGGATAGTCGGTAATAAATGTTGGCTGAATAAGGTGTTTCTCACAATATTCACCAAAAATTGCATCTATTAATTTACCAACGCCATAGTTTGGCTCAACATCAATTCTTAGTTTTTTACAAACATCAAACAGCTCTTTTTCATCCATCCCTGTAACATCTACACCTGCATACTCTTTGATTGCTTCAAGCATTGGTAAACGTCTGTATGGGCCTGCAAAATCAACCTCATTACCATTGATTGTTACTTTTGTAGTTCCGTTTACAGTTTGTGCTACTTCTGCAATCATCTTCTCGGTGAAATCCATCATCCAGTTATAATCTTTGTAAGCAACGTAAACCTCTACACAAGTAAACTCAGGGTTGTGAGTTCTGTCCATTCCCTCATTTCTGAAGTTTTTTGCAAACTCATATACTCCGCCGTATCCACCTACTATCAATCTTTTAAGATATAGCTCGTTTGCAATACGCAAGTATAAAGGCATATCTAAAGTATTGTGGTGAGTGATGAATGGGCGTGCACTTGCTCCCCCCGGAATAGGTTGTAAAATAGGAGTCTCAACCTCTAAGCATCCGTTTGAATCGAAATATCTACGCATTGTAGAGATGATTTTTGATCTTTTGATAAAAGTATCTCTTACCTCCGGATTCACAATTAAATCAACATAACGTTGTCTGTATCTTAGCTCAGGATCAGAGAATGCGTCAAATACTTCACCATCTTTCTCTTTTACGATTGGTAAAACTCTTAGAGATTTACTTAATACTTTCAACTCTTTTGCGTGAATTGATTTTTGACCTGTCTGAGTAATGAAAGCATACCCTTTCACTCCGATGATATCACCTATATCAAGTAATTTCTTGAATACTGTATTATATAAGGTTTTATCCTCTCCCGGGCAAATCTCATCTCTTTTTACGTAAACTTGAACTCTGCCATATTCATCCATAAGCTCAATGAATGCAGCTGCACCCATTATTCTTCTGCTCATGATTCTACCTGCGATAGTGATATCTTGATAGTTTCCCTTCTCAGGATCAAAGTTATCTGCTATATCTTTTGTAGTTACATTTACATCATACATCTCTGCAGGATAAGGCTCTATGCCTAATTCTCTCATCTGAGCAACAGCATTACGTCTGTTTATTTCCTGCTCATTTAAATTGTGTTCCATTATATATAAATTTTACGTTTTTTCTTATCTAGAATATGCAATTTGCAAAGATAAGAAAAAACGTAAACATATAAAGTGCCAAAGATTATAAAATCTCTCCGGCGTATTCTATTTTATATCCCATGCAGTTGGCAGAGTATTCTAGTTTAGAATCATTTAGTTTACCTGCTAAGTTGGTGAATGTGAACTGCGGATATGGCTTTCCTGCTACAGTTGGAATGGCAGATTCAATAGAGAATGTAACTAAGTTGTTATTTATCTGATATGGAACATTTGATAGAGTAATATCTAATGTCATTGGCATATTTGCATCAAATTTTACCCCTTTTAAAACTAGTGTAAGTGTGCTGCTTTTTGCATCGAAAATTGATGTTACATCTGCAGAAGCATCTGTATATGTGTTTTCTGTACCTTTCAATATTTTCATGGTACCTTTGTATTGAGCACTCCCTTTATCGATTATGCTTTTGTTTGTATCGTCTTTGCTGCATGAGCCTGTAAATGCTACTAATAAGATAGCTACTAGTGTGTATAAAATCTGTTTCATACGTTTGTTTTATATTGTTTAAAAATTAATGTTTAATGTTACTCCCCATTGTGCAGGTTTACCTCTTGATAAGAATGTGTTACCTACAGATACAAAGTAGAAATTGTAGTAGTTGGAATCTGTTATGTTTTTACCCCATAATTCCAGCCCTAATATCCCTTTTTCCATATATATCGAGGCATTCATAAGTGAGTAGAAATCTTGTGATACTGAGTTTTCTTCGTTCCAATAGATTTTGCCTATGCCGTTGTACCCCAGTGCAAAGGAAATTTTGTCTAGTATGTTGCCTAGTTTATAAAAGGTATATGATGCTGTGCCGGATACTGTGTTTTGAGGTACGTAAGGGAGGTATTTCCCTTTGTAATCGGCCAGCCCATTATTATATTTTGTGAATTTTGCGTTTGTGTAGCCGTAAGATGCCATTAAGCTAAGCCCCTTGGTGAAGTTTGCCATTATTGAAAATTCCCCCCCTATGCTCCTTGTGCGCCCTGCATTGGTCATCATTCTACCTGTTGCCTCTCCGCTTGGGAATACTGTTATCTGTTGATCGGTGCAATCGATATAGAATAGCGCAAGATCTGATTTTACTCTGTTATCCCAGCAGTTAAAGTGCCCTCCGATCTCGTAATTCCAGCTATATTCAGGTTTGTAAACGATATTATTTATATCAAATTCTCTTAATTGCATTCCGGCTTTGGATTGAGGTTTTCCACCACCGCCTGGTATTCCGCCCATGCTTCCCATGATGTCTAAAATCATATCTACTTGGAGCTGATTTTGTAAAATGTCTGAGAAAATCTGTGTATTGTATCCTCCGGCTTTAAATCCTCTCGATACTGAGGCATATATATTATTATTGCCCGGTAGCATATATTGAACTGCAAATTTTGGAAGAGGCTCTACATAATCTCTTTTTAGCTTCCCTTGTAATGTAGAGGTAAGCTCTTTGTAACTCTGCATTATAGGAGATAGTTTGTAATCGAGTGATGTAAATGAGTTGTATTTAAATGATGAGTGCTCGTAATCAACTCTTAATCCTACGGTAAATAGAAATTTTTTCCATGAGTATTCGATTTGCCCGTATAGTGCAGTTCCCAGTATCGGGTTTACAAATTCACTATTTAGGGGTAATGAGTTTTCATCTTTAAATGAAACATTGGCAGTAGGCATCATATTATGTATGCCGTTGTTTATATTGTCTAGTATTAATTCTTTTAATCCATCTTTTTTGAATGTAACAGGGGCATTCATCTCCATGTGTTTGTAGAAAAAAGTTGCTCCGGCAAGCCATTGGAGTTTGCTGGGGGTATTGTTTTTTAGTACAAATTCCTGTGTGAATGTGTTTTCGTGTTGCGCTTGGGTAAGTACAAACATACTTTTTGAGGTGAAATCCTGATCCAATGTCATTTTATCATCTAGGTATTGCCATGTGGAAACACTGGAGAATTGCAATTTATCTGTATTGTAGTTTATTGATAGGCCGTCGGAGAATGTTGTTCTTTGGTATCCGCATTCATCGTTATAATTGATAGGGTTCATCTTTCCTGTTTCAGGGTTGTATAGGGAATATGCGTATCCACCCTGATCCACCTTGCCAAAAGTAAATGTGTTATCAATACTGAGCCTTTCGTTTACATTATACATAAATCTTGCTCTGGCACTCCCCCCTTTTGCCCAATCGCATTCGCTGTTGTCGTATTCATTTTTGTAAAACCCATCATTGGAGTAGTAGTTGCCACCCACCATAAATGCAAATTTGTCATTTATCTTCCAGTAGGTTGAGCCTTTGACAGAGTAGCTATTTACATTTCCGTAGGTTGCTTGCAATCTTGTACCCTGATATATCATTGGGTTTAGAGTGTAAACATTTATGATACCTCCTATTGTGTTTCTGCCGTATAGGGTACTTTGGGGGCCTCTTAATACCTCTAATCTCATAATATCCCATAAATCGGAATCAAAACTATTCTTGTTGAAAAGTGGAATTTTATCAACATACAATCCTACGGCAGGGTGATCAATCCTGCTTCCCAAACCTCTTATATAAATAGAGGATGTCATTTTAGACCCGTATTCGGGTATATATAGATTGGGTGTGTAATGTGAAAAATCACTAAGGCTTAATATATTTTGCCTCTCTATTGTGCCTAGCGTAATTGTTGATGATGATAGAGGCTCTAATCTGAGATTGTTTTTTTGCTTTAATTGTGCAACAACTGCAATTTCAGATAGATTTACAGCGGTATCTTTTAATGTTGTATTTGTCTCTTTATTTAGAAGTTCCTTGTATTTATTTTCATTGTTTGAGAATAATATAGAAGGAACAAGTAAAGAAATAGTAATAATTAATCCACTTAGTTTTTTCACGATCATTTTTGTTAAATTTTATAAGCAACAAAAATAGGGGATTAATGTTTTACCAGTTAGGATAAAGAAATCTTAAATTAGGATAATTCAATCCTCTTTGAGGAATTATTTCTTATGGAACTTCTGCCTGTATTGAGTTGGTGTTATTTTTTCATGCAATTTGAACCTTCTTGTAAAGTATGATTG
>CAZYQA010000102.1:0-7500 GCA_964649555.1 uncultured Muribaculaceae bacterium | reverse complement strand
TTCCTTCTGCACTAAATTAGTACTCTTAGATGAATTTATTTTATTTTTCTTTTCTTGTTATTTAGCTATCAGAGCCTTTCCCTCTTTACCATTTATGTAAATCTTCAGAGGAGCATCGAGTTTGATATGTCGTACATAGTGACTCTCTTCCACAGCTGGGATTTCGTTTAATATCTCTTCTCTATAAATCCCTTCATGCATTTGCGGATTAACAGTGATATAACCTACTCCTAATGAGGTGATGTTTTGGAAGAAGTGTGTCCCTTGACTAGGCTCTACAGGAAAATCTTTCAATCCTGTTTCAACGATTACTTTTGCTTTTGATATATTGTTCCATTGGATAGGTACCCCAAGCCATTTATTACTCGATCCCCATCTTCCCGGCCCAACCAATAGGTAATCTTCTCCACTCTCCATCATCTTTTTATTAAACTTATCCACTTCAATTGCTATATCTTCTGTTTTTAGTTTGTCAAAAGTCTCGCTTTTTACATAAATAATGTCATGAATATTATCTATTGTTCCCGGCCCTAATGCGTTATCAGCATACACTATTGCATTTTCTATCTCGCTTTCATCGAATTTAATATTATTTTTCTTATTCTCATATTCGGTTATAGGCCTCACTTGTAGAATATTAAACATGATGTCTTTTCCTGAAGCGACATCCATATTTACAGCAAATTCAATTTCAACATTGCATCTGAATTCATTTTTACAAATATTCATTATGTCTGTCAAGATTTCTGAAAGTGGCATTGCATCGAATTGGAGTATTCTGGCAAAAGTTATTAGTTTACGCATTTTAGGGTCAAAGATATTATGTACAATTCTATCATTATACATATCCCATGATGATGCTACATATTGTAGGTTTCTAAAATCGGAAGCCTCTTTGATGCTGAATTTTTTAATGTTTATAGAATCATTTACAGATGTTTTGAATTGCTCCGGCTTAAGATCTAGTGCGTACATACAATCTTGTGTATCACGCAATGCCATTTTTGTGGTGGAGGTTTGCAGAACGTTTTTAGGGTATTTAGGAGAGAATTTTAGCCCTTGTCCACCATCAACAATATATTTACCAAGCCCATAAGCAATATTTACCACGCCATCTTCGGGTTTCTCTTGCCCTATAGGATAATAATTCACAGATCTGGCAACTCCCGAAAGGGTAGGGAAGAAGTATCCTTTGTCTTCGGTACCACATATCGTTTGTATAAGCACCGCCATCTTTTCTTCTCCAAGCATGTTGGATGTTGTATGAATATATGCTCTACTTGCTGCAAAGAAGACAGATGCATAAACACTCTTTATCGCTTTTTCCAGCAAACGTAGCATTTGGTCTTTATTCTCTGTGCAAGGTATCATATAAGTTGAATATATACCTGCAAATGGCTGAAAATGTGAATCCTCTAGTTTTGAGCTGGATCTTACAGCAATTGGGTATCTTGCTTTTTCAAGGTAAGATTTCAACTGAACACTTAGCTTATCAGGTAGCTTAGAGCTTACAAACTCTGATAATATTTCCTCATCTGTAGCATTGGAGTTTATTACATATTGCAACCCGTTTTGTTTTATAAACTGATCAAAGAAATCTGTAGCAACTACTATACTTCTAGGGATATTTATTCTTACCCCTTTGTATTTATTTAGCAAATTGTATTTTTCCAAGAGCTTATTTACAAAGGCTAGCCCCCTTGCTTTTCCCCCTATAGATCCTTCCCCAAGCTTTGCAAAAGTTATATATCTGTTATATGATACAGAAGAGAACTTTGCTAATACCCCTTGCCCAACTATCATCCGATATACCTTTATCAGCTCAATAATATAATCTCTCATATCAAAAAATGATGAGAAATTATCTCTGTGTAATACTTTTAATTGCGCAGCCAGGTTGAATAATCCTCTTGAGTTTAGCCATTTAGATATTCTGTTTCTTGATGCATGATACAGAAATACATCCTCCGGAATCTCGGATAATGCCATTTGCAAACCTGTAAGATTTTTCGCTCTTGCCAATATATCATTTGTATGTAGATCTCTGAATACAAAATCCCCAAATACAAACTCCTCTTCTATATACTCCGATAATTCAATCAATAATGTAATTGAATATTTGACAATGAATCCGCACCCAATATCTAGTGCTTTTTCACGCATAGACTCTTGGCTTGATTGTAATAATACAGGCATATTAGAGTCTGTCTCCTTTATTACTTTTGCCAATTCTAATCCTGCTTCAAGATTCTCCATCTCAGGGGCATCCTCTCTTTTCATACAAAAGCCTATGTCGGAAATTACTCCAAGCATATTCTTTCTATATTTATTATACAGATTAAGGGCATCCTCATAGTTTGTAGCGAGCAGTATCTTTGGTCTTGCCCTCTTGCTTAGTTTTTGTTGTTGCTCATTTAGCATCTCTTTCAAAAACTCTGCACTCTGTTGTAGTACCAACTTATATATGGTTGGGAGGTATGTAGAGTAATATCTTATGGAGTCTTCAACTAATAATATAGATTGCACACCCGCTTCAAGAATATCTTTGTCGGCATTCATTTTATCTTCAATCAGCTTAATGATTGCAAGAATCAGATCTGCATTACCATTCCAACTGAAGATATAATCTACCTTATGTTTTATACTTTGTATATTCTCTTGGATTACCCTTGAATAATTTGTAAGCAGTACAATTGGGATATGAATCCCCTTTGTGCTCAACCTCTCTCTCAGTTTAAGAATCTCTTGATCTTTTAAACTGAACATATTAATGATTAAATCATAAGATTCACCATTGTCAATTAGCTCCTCCGCCTCTTTGGTTGTAGTTATCCATTTGAAAGAGGGGGGATTACTTATGCTCAAATCTAAATATTCTTTGCTTATCTGAGCTTCGATCTGTCCATCTTCTTCTAATGTATATGCATCGTAGCTACTACAAATCATAAGGATCTTCTTGATCCTTTTCTCCATTAATATATTGTAATCCGTCTGTAAAATCTGAGGATTGGATATATCTGCTATAAAATCTCTGTCCATTTTGTAAATGTATCTTGATTAACTCTGCAAATTAACAAAATTTGGATAACTTTGCAATAAATTAAATTTGTCCGTATGTCTGTAGGAGCCCCAATTCAATTAGGTACAGAAAAGATATCTAAACTTTTAAGGCAATATGCTATACCTGCTATTATTGCTATGACCGCATCTTCAATTTATAATATGGTTGATAGTATATTTATAGGGCAGGGAGTGGGAACTTATGCTATTGCGGGTTTGGCTCTTACTTTTCCTCTGATGAATCTTGGTGCTGCTTTCGGATCATTGGTAGGTATTGGAGCGGCAACGCTTATTTCGGTATTATTAGGCGGAAAAAATTATGATGTTGCTCAGCGTACATTGGGAAATGTAGTAGTTCTGAATGTAATAATCGGAATTACCTATATGCTTGTTTTATTGGCATTTCTGGATCCTATTTTATATTTCTTCGGTGCTAGTGATCAAACCATTGCTTATGCAAAAGAGTATATGGAGGTGCTTCTTTATGGTAATATTGTTACTCATATGTATTTTGGCTTAAATGCTGTCCAGCGCTCTGCCGGTCACCCGCAAAGGGCAATGATTGCAACAATTTTAACAGTTGTTATAAATACTATATTAGATCCTATTTTTATATATGTTTTTGGTTGGGGTATAAGAGGAGCCGCAATTGCAACAGTGATTGCTCAAACTATATCACTGGTTTGGATAATTTATCAACTATGTGACAAAAACGAGATTCTCCATTTCAAAAAAGGGATTTTTAAATTAAATAAAAGGATTGTAAAAGATACTCTTGCGATAGGTTTATCCCCTTTTCTTATGAATACGGCCGCTTGCATGATTGTAATTATTGTAAACCAAAGTCTAAAAAGATATGGTGGTGATTTATCCATTGCTGCTTATGGCATTATTACTCGTTTGGTATTTATTTTTATAATGATTGTGATGGGGCTAAACCAAGGTATGCAGCCTATTGCGGGATATAATTATGGCGCAAAGAATATTGATAGAGTTAAGAGTGTATTATACCAGACAATTTTTTGGGCAACAATTGTAACAACATTTGGTTTTATTATAGGGCAACTTTTCCCTGAGCAACTTACAAGAATCTTTACTAATGATGAAGTTTTGATTCAAAAAACAGTTCATGGAATGAGAATAATATTTATGTTTTTCCCGATTGTGGGATTTCAAATGGTTACATCCAACTTCTTTCAGAGCTTGGGAATGCCTAAAATTTCCATATTTTTATCACTTACAAGGCAACTTCTGTTTTTACTCCCGTTATTATTTATTTTACCAAATTATTTTGGAGTTGCAGGAGTATGGGCAAGTATGCCTCTTGCAGATTTAGTGGCGTGTACGGTTTCGTTTTTTATGTTAATGTATCAATTGAAAAAATTTCAAAATAAAACATTATGACAGATAAATTTTATATAACAATTGGGCGTGAAATGGGCTCAGGTGGCTTATTCATTGCACAACAATTATCTGAGCTGTTATCTATACCTTGCTACAATAGCACTATACTTAAAAAGGCGGCCACAAATAGTGGGATAAGTCTTGAATTTTTTGAAAAAGCTGATGAGAATATTTCTCAGAAGTTCAGTAGCGGATATATTGGAATTAACTTTTCTTCTTTATTCTCAGATATTTTTGCCTCTAATGCGATTGATAATAGTGAACTATTTAAGATGCAGAGTGATGCTATAAGAGATCTTGCCGCTAAAGGGAGTGCTATATTTGTGGGTAGGTGTGCAGATTATATTCTTAGAGAGGAGAAAAATCTTTTAAGCATCTTTATTAGTGCTGATATTAATGATAGAGTGAGCAGAATAAAAGCCTCAAAAAGGATAACAGATATTGATAAAATGACAGATACTCATATTATTGATATGCTGGAGAAAGCAGATAAGAAAAGAGCGGAATATTATAATTACTTTACATTCAAAGAGTGGGGTAAAGCAAATTCTTATCACCTATGCTTAAATGTATCAAAGATAGATGATAAGAAATGTGTAGAGATAATTGCAGATTTAATCAAGAGTTTGTAGCTCTTGCATTGAGAGATTCTTTAGCTTGTATGATTTAGCATTTTCTAAGTTGAAATGCCACCATTCGGGCTTGTATGTTTGGAATCCTTGGGATTGCATTGCGTTTATCAGAATCTCTCTGTTTTTTATCTGCTCCTGTGTAAGATTACCGATATAATCTATTGACGCTGCATCTGTGAAGCTATCAAATTCTGTTGGCATTGGGAGATACTCACCTGTTTTGAGATTAATAAGTGCAAGATCTACGGCACATCCTCTGTTATGAATTGAGCCAGATCTTGGGTTTGCTACAAATGTAGTATCGGGATATACTTCCATAAAATATAATGTCCCTTCATACGGGCGATATCCGTCATATATTACAAGCCCTAAGTTCTTTTTATTTAGCTCCTGCTGAGCCCTCTTGAGAGCCTCAGCAGCAGGCTTCACCAAATACGCTTTTGGATGAGTGTATATTTTTGTTTTGGTGAAGTTATTTTCCGTAGCATATCTTATATCTAGTTTTATATTAGGAATATATTTCTCCAAGTCAATAAGCTCCTCTTGGCTATTATCTTTTAATAGAGATTTGTATTGTTCTGTAGTCTCAATAATATCAAGGCTATAGGGATTTCTTTTTATTTCTTGTCCATTTATAGAGCAGATTGATAGAAAACAGATAATTACAGTTAAAATAAGTTTATTCATTGGATTGTTTTATTAGGTTATTTGATGAATTAAATCTTCAATAGTATCAACAAATTTTAATAGCCCCTTCTCTCTATGATGAATAAAGCCATTATCAATCATATTATCAATTAATTGAATTAATGGAGTATAATATCCGTTGATATTTAGAATATATACTGGCTTTGTATGGAAGCCCAATTGCAAATTTACTGCGTATTCAAATAGTTCATCCATTGTGCCGAAGCTTCCGGGGAGAATTATGCAGAATTGGCTGTTAGCTTCCATAATTTTCTTCCTCTCGCTCATATCGTTTACCATAATCATTTCTGAAAGAGAATTGTGCTTAACTTCAATCCCTGCTATTTTATTTTCCTGTTTTCCTTTGAAATCTTTTGGAAAAACTCCAATTACTTTACCATTATTATCAAGTGCTCCTTTTGCCAACTCTCCCATGCACCCTACCGATGCCCCTCCATATATTACGGTATATTTATGATGTGCTAATGATTTTCCCAACTCATAAGCAGTCTGAGCGAAGATAGGGGAGTTTCCCATTTTGGAACCAAGATAAACTGCTGCAATTTTTTCCATGCTAAGAATCTGTTTTTGATTTATAATATAATTTTAATATTAAAACTCTTGATTGAAAAGTTTTTTTATTTCTCGTAAATCCTCATCTGCTTTTATTTTGCATATTATAGATTTCACTAATTTATCCAGATTATCCCCTTTACTATATATCGCAGGGCATATATAATCAACTCTTTTTTGAGTGAGTAGCTTTTTTGCACAATCTCTTTTTTTATCATTTTCCGGCTCAAATACTGCTATTGCTGTCCCTCCAAGTTGTTTTATCAACTTCATACAGGGTACATCTGTTTCTCCATCGCCCAGATATATCATGTTTGTAAAATGTACCCTTTTTTCCTCTTCAGGCATAGAGTCATTAATGATAATAGAATCTCTTATGCTATCTATCCCTTTGTTTATTTTAAATAAGAATTGTGTTTTGTTTGTATAGTTTACTGCTGCTGCAGGCCATATTGCATTTCCTTGATCATCATAGTAATAGCAGCTTGCAAATATTTGTTTAAATTCCTTAGCTATAGGTGTCCCCTCGATTATCTCTTTCATGCCGGAGGAGTTTATAAAATGCTCTATTTTTACACCATGCTTTTTACCAAACTCATTTATATTTTCAAACCATTCATTTACCCCTTCGCATAATTTTACCCCCTCTCCGAATTGTATAAAATCATCTCTTCTTATAGGCATCCCCTTTGCTTTTGCTTTTTGGAGCATAAGTAACATATATATAAGGATGTTATCTGCATCTTGTTTTTCTGCCATGATAGCTGTTTCATTCCAGAATTCATCCTTATTCACCCCAATTCTCTCCATGAATGAATACTCTTGCATATTGCCATAAGAAAGGGTACCATCAAAATCATAAATCAGTGCCACAATAGGCATATCTTCTCTTCTGTCCATATCTTAAAATTTTGCCATTTTTATTCTTTCTCTTAAAAAACTCTTAAAATCATCACTGCCAAGTATCTCTATATCATCCAATAAGCCAAGAACGAATCTTCCTATCCCTTCATAACTGCATACATCTATTCTTAATCGCCAGTATTCTTTTCCGGAGAGTATCTCTTTTTCAAGCATCTTTTCTGATAACGGATACTCTTCTTTGAGCAATGATGCTGCTCTCAGCCCAAGCCTTATATCTATA
>CAZYQA010000101.1:6339-7513 GCA_964649555.1 uncultured Muribaculaceae bacterium | reverse complement strand
CGGTCTCATTCATTTGATGAAAAGTTTTAAACCCGCTGAAATTATAGGTTGCATCCAATAGTTCTTGGAGTAATTCAGGATGTTCACTTTTTTGATCAGCATAAGTTATTGCGCCTGATAAAGTATTATAAAGTTCATCAATTAAATTGTTAATCTCTTTATCACGTAGCATACTAGTGTTAAACTCACCTTTGTCATACACATGTTTCGCCGCTTTTTCAAATGCTTTATGAACTTTTTTCGTATCAGTATTAGACTCCTTTGCTAAATATATCTTGTTGTGTACGAGTTCAAGAGTGTTGTGCAGCCCCTTATAATCAAAGGGGCTTAGTCGAAAAAACCATTGGAGAGTTCAACTTTCTTTTTTGATGTAAGTTTAATATTATATTTATCCTCAAAGTATTTGGGGTCTATATCATAATGCTCAAGTAACATTTTTTCCAAGTTTGTTTGTTGCTCTTGAGTAAAATCCACAGCTTCATCCCAATTAAATCTATATCCTTTTAATTTGCTGAATCCATGATGTGTAATCATAAATGGTATAAGAGTATCGTTAACCAAATCCTTTATAAAATCTGCATCTTGATTAATAATATTGCGCAATACCTCAAGATGTATTTCACCTTGAGCTTTGGAAGAACCGTTGTCCATTGTCATTGTTTGTCCCAATATACACTTGCTTATTTCTGCATCTGCTCTCTCTATCCTTTTGTCATATACATTGTATGAATCCCCCTTGGTGCTCTCTTTTAACTCTATTTCTGTATCAGCCGGGAAAACGCCAAAACTTTTTGCTCCCATTTTCTCAAGAACTGAATAGATACCTTTTCTCTCTCCCTCATCTCTTGTGGAAGTCTTGGCAATTCTTATAGGCATACCAAAGATTTCACCAAAGGTATCCCAGTAAGCCATCATATATCGTTTAGAGATTGTGTTGGGCGTAACCTTTAGAAGCAACCCTAATGAATTCTTTTCGCCTGCTTCTATACACCATTTGGCTAAATCCCCCTCTCTATATATAGTACCTTTTTTCCATTCATCTGATGGGTTTTTAATTATTACTCCAAATTCTGGTATTACATGCTGCCTGGGAACAAGAGTAACATCTGAGAAAACATTTCTATCATTAATATTTACAACCTCTCCAAATTCTATTAATGAGTGTCCCCAGTAT
>CAZYQA010000101.1:2227-6329 GCA_964649555.1 uncultured Muribaculaceae bacterium | reverse complement strand
ATTGAATCTAAAGCAAGATTCATGAATTGTTTAAACCAACGAGCTTCAAATATTTCTGTCAGTTCAATGGATTCTTCAGCATTTTTATTTACAATCTTAAATGCTTTTTGTAGCACCATATCTTTGCGTTGTTCAATAGCACCTGATAGGTGATTATCTATTAAAGTATCAATATAAATGGAATATAATTGGTATCTGTTGGGATTTTCAATGTTAATGGCAGTTTGCCAGGCCTGTCTCCAGCTCCCAACATCTCTTTTTGTGAGTTGCTGAGTTTGCAAATCCATTGTTACCAACATGTTTTTTTTCTCTTTTGATAATCTTATGGGACTATGCTTATTAAAAAACTCTTTAATCATATTTAAATACTTATTAAATGTTATTTATTTACCATATAAATGAACTTGGTTCTTCTCCTCCAAACATTACTGATGCATTGTTTTTCTCTGTTACTAGAGTAGGAAAATTTTTAGGTGTTATCTTACCACTTTGTATTCCCTTTAGGTAGCTTATTGCTAAATCATACCTATCTTTTCTTGTGTCATACCCCATTCTTGATGATGAGCTTGAAGCAATGTGAAACAATGCAATGTCACAAATCACACCTACTAACTTTTGCGGTCTATCATTATCTATTTTGGCAAAAAGTTCATCACAATCATATTTATCAAGATAACCCTTAGCTTCATCAATTGCAGTGTTCTCAGCTGCTGACAACTTATCATCAGTTGCACCAAGAGCAAGTAGTCCCTTTTCATCGATGCACTGAAGATAATCTGCTTTATCTATAAAACTAGACATGTGCTATATACAGAGCTCCCTTCTCTATTTGTGCAACTGTAACACCTTTTTTTAATCTCCTATCTCTAATCCAATCCTTTAATGCTTGTTTTGTCACAGTCACAGGCTTCCCTTTCCATATTATTACTAATGTGGTTTTACCTGTCAACTCTTTAATTTTATTTGCATTTTTAACAGCTCTTTTATATCTAATATAAAAGATGTAATTTTTAATAAATTTTATCATATTACCACGCGTTTTTAGGTGAGCCACTTCTGCCCACCATTGGTTTAAATTCTTTTAACCTAGTTTCTTTTTGCAGAATAAATATTGCTCCTTCATCTGCATCGGGAGCATCATCGTGTGCTTTTGAGCCTTTTTCAAATGCTAGAGTTTGGTCTATTCCAGCTTTCATATCATTATCATCTTGTAACTTTTCATTATATGTTACAAATCCTCTTTCCCATAGAGGGGATATATTTTCTATTCTCAAAAATTTATCTGGTTTTTTTCTTTTGTCAGCTCTTATGGGTAGTTGATATCCTCGTAAGTTTCCTTCAGTCTCAAATTCATCAAGAATCATATCTTGTAAAAAATTTGCTTCTATATAATAATCTATCACAACTCCATCTGGTAACGATTCATTAAGATCATAAAGCCATCTTACCATTTCCACTATTGAACATTGTCTTACAAATGCTTTTATATGATGCAGCCTTGTTCCAATTTTACCCCACACTTTGGCCGCTTTATAGTCATTTTTAGCGGAAGACTTAAAAGAGGGGTCTATATAACAAACTATATGGTCATACTTCGTTAGTGGGAGCATCTTGCCCCATTGTATCCAATTATTTTTAAAGACTGCTCCTTCAGTAATAGGGTTGTTCATCATTTCTTTTTGATATGCACGATACCCCTGGAATGCTTCCATTTCTACAAGCTGCTCTTTTGTAAACTTTTCTTTCCAGGTAACATTGCCTTTAGAGTCTATTGCATTTATCTTACTAAGAAAAACAGCCTTGTTAATAGAGATATTATACAATACAGAATTTTTAGAAATGAGATTACCTACCATTATAAACCTGCCCTTTCCTCCATCTAATGCTCCAAATAATGCTTCTAAAACCCATTGTGTTAACCTTGTGACTCTTGCAGGAGATTCACAAAGTTCATCATCATCTAAGTCATCTATGACAATGTAATCTGGTCTTTTATCTCTAAATCTTAATCCCCTAGGAGATTGGCCTCTACCACGAGCAAAGAAGGCACATCCATCAGAGGTGACAAATTGCCCTGTCTCCCAAGAACCTGTTGACTTTTGCTGACCAAAGTCAGCTATTAATCTTTGGTTGTACTCAAGCTCTGCTTGTATATCAGATAAAAGAACATCTGCATTATCTTCCGATTTTCCTACAACCACCATAACATTAAGCTCTTTTTCTTTTTGAAACTTTAACCACAGCGGAATAAATACATCAAAATGTGTTGATTTAGCGTGTCCTCGAGGCCACATAAATACTCCTTTGAGAGTTTTATTATTCTTTACTTTATTAGCTGCTTGGATTTGAAATGCTCCACACTTGCACTTGGCATAATGCGGAAAATAGTATTCAACAAAAAAGTCATAATCTTTTTGTGCCTTAGCTATTCTATATAGTTTATCTTTTTGACTTTCAACTTTAGGTAGCTGAGTCATTGATTGGATATCTTCGCATATAGATTTCCATCGTTCTCTTGCCTCTTTTAAAGATTCCTGGCTTGTCATACTACATCCTGTTTAGTTGATCTGAGATAAATAGATCTTGATACTTATTTATTTTTTTTACTAATTCAACATCTAAATCAGTATCTATTGTCATTCTGAATTGCAACCATTTAGAGAATGCGGTACACACTTCTAATACATCCACCACGTTAGCTTTTTTGTCTAGCTTATCAATTGTGGCTGCAAGCTTTGATAGTTTATCCCCTATATTCCCTATAGCTGCAGGATCTTCTGATTCATTTACTTTTTCAATAAGATTATCAATAGCAGTAAGTAGCTTATTAACTAATTGAGGTCTTGAAATTGTTTCTGCTGCTCTTTTTGCTTTCCAGTTATGTTTTTGTACCCATCTTGTTACAGTTACTTGAGATACCCCAATAATTTCTGCTATCTCTTTCTGTGGAGTACTAGACTTAAATAAATCCTCTGCTCTTTTGAGCTTTATCTCTAATGCTTTCTTTGTTGCCATTTTCTCTTTTTGTATGTAAAAATGACTACTTAATAATAGTCTCTCAACTTATTATATAATCAATACAAACTATTCTGCAATAGTTACATACATTTTTGCCAATGCTCTCAAGTCTCATTTATTTTGTTGAAAAAGAATAAGACATGCCAAAAAAAATTAAAGTTCTAATAAGTGATTCTTCTGTCAATAGCTATGGGTTCCGAGTTCTGACAGAGGGTATAGATCTTACACAATACAAACGCAATCCTATTTTATTGTGGATGCATCGTAGGCCAACTTGTGGTTCTAAGGAGGACGTGTTGCCGCTGGGAGTGATAGAAGATATAGAAATAATAGATGGTGCTTTATATGGCATTCCTGTGATATCGGTGATTGATGACTTTTCAGCGAACATACTAAAGCTTTGGGAAGAGGGGACTATTAAGATGGTTTCACCTCGCTTTGATGAGCCTGTATTTTCATCTGAGCCACAATATCTGATGCCAGACCAACTTGGTGCAACTGTGATACAATGCAAACTGACTGAAGTGAGTATAGTTGATATTGGTGCGAATGATAACGCATTGCAATTGTATGCTAAAGGAGAGCCATTAACGCTATCTGCAGATGGTAAGTGTGATATACCACTAATAAATAATAATAACGACAAAATGAATGAAATTCAAGTTATTGCTTTGGCTCTAGGATTAGAAGCCTCTGCCACATCAGCTGACTGTGCAAAACAGGCTGCTGTATTGCTTTCGTTAAAGACTGAAAATGAAAGGTTAAAACAGGAAAATGATAGTATAAAGCTATCAGGTATTACATCATTAGTACAAGATGCTATTGATAGTAAAAAAATAAAAGAGGATCAGAGGGAACATTTTATTTCTCTTGGTAAAGCAGCTGGTGCAGCAGCATTGCAAGTTACGCTATCCGCAATACCAGTACCAAGTGTATTAAAACCATCCTCTGTGATAGGTAATGGTGTACAACTTGGCGGATCAGATTATAAGAAATTATCAGATGTTCCAGAAGCTGAGATTGCTTTAATGAGAAAGGATAATCCTGAGCAATATAAAAAGCTGTATAAAGCGGAGTATGGCTG
>CAZYQA010000101.1:0-2217 GCA_964649555.1 uncultured Muribaculaceae bacterium | reverse complement strand
GAGTGTACAATTTAATTAATATATAAGATATGAAACTTTTTAAAATTTTAAGCGCGTTGTTATTCAATGCATTTGTAGGGGCTATGCTGGCAAGTTGTGCAGACATTAGCCCGATTGTTGGCGCAATTGGTGGGGTTACAATTCCTACGGTTGTTGGTTCTTTTGTTCCAAATGGGGTACTATGTGAGGGTGTACTTGTAGAGATTTGGACGGGTGAAGTTATTAAGGCCTTAAGAGATGGAGCAGAAGCATTATTCTTAAATGGCTTACCTGATTACTCAAGATATGCAGAGAATGATGTAATTCACCTTGTAGACTGTGGAGCCGATCCGGATGTCTTGATTAATAATACAACTTATCCAATAGATGTTCAAACCATAACAGATAGTGATAAAGCATTCTCTTTGGATAAATATCAAACTAAGGCGACTCCTGTGACAGATGATGAGTTATATGCTTGCTCTTATGATAAAATTGCAAGTGTTAAGGAGAGGCACGTTGACGCTATTAATATAAACAAGTATGCTAAAGCTCTTCATGCTCTTGCGCCAGCTTCCAATACTTCCAATACTCCTATATTAGAAACTACAGGTGATGTGGTGGACTCAACTATCGCATCTCGCAAAAGACTTACAAGAGCAGATATTATTGCTCTAAAGCGCAAATTTGATGATATGAAAATTCCTGTAATTGGGAGACGTTTAGTGTTATGTGCTGAACATATTGAAGATCTATTATTGGTAGATCAAAAATTTGCGGATCAATATTATAATTATACTACAGGAAAGATTGCCAATCTATACGGATTTGAAGTTTTTGAATATCAAGATTCTCCTCAATATACTGCGGCAGGTGTTAAAAAGGCATTTGGGGCAATAGTAGCTGCAGGTGATAGAAGCGCATCTGTTGCTTTCCATGTGAAAAATACATTTAAAGCAGCCGGCTCTACCAAAATGTACTTCTCTGAGGCAAAGACTGATCCTCAAAATCAACGTAATCTTGTCAATTTTAGACACTATTATGTAGTGCTACCTAAGAGGACTAAAGGGTGTATGGCTATTTTATCAAAAGCAACTGCAGCTCCATCTGGAAGTTAATATGGCAAAAAAACTAAAATACTTAGTTATTCATTGCACGGCTACTCCAGCAGGTAGAGAGGTAACATCTGATGAGATACGCAGATGGCACACCTCTCCACCTCCTGCAGGCAGAGGCTGGAAGCAAGTAGGATACACCGACATGATACATTTAGATGGGCGAGTTGAAAGATTGGTGAAAAATAATGAGGATGGTATAGTGGACAGCTGGGAGATAACTAACGGGGCTACCGGTTATAATTCTGCATCTAGACATATTGTTTATGTTGGGGGCATTTTAAGGAATAATACTCCTGCTGATACACGAACATCCGAACAAAAATTATCACTAGAGAAATATGTCAAAGATTTTAACAGGCGTTTCCCAAATGTGGAAGTAATAGGACATAATGATTTATCCAACAAGGCTTGCCCGTCTTTCTCTGTATCAAAATGGCTTAATGAAATAGGTTTAAAATAGAATGTTATGGAGTTTCTAGAAAAGATTATATTTTTTTCGTTACCGGGTGGCTTTATCGGAACGATGGTATCGTGGTATTTTTCACGCAGAGATAGGAATAGTGATACTTTGGCGAAACTCCAGAGTTCTATTGATTTATTGACTGAGAAATATACAATGGTTTTAGATGAGAACACTAGTCTCAAGCAAGAAAAAGCAGAATGGCAGGTTCAGCAGAAAAAATTAATGCAAAAGGTAGATTATTTAACTAAGGAAGTACAGCGATTGAAAAAATACATTGAAGAAGGAACTGAGAAATGAGATATTTAATAATAATAGCAACGCTTTTTTTGAGCTCATGTATCACAAGATATATCCCAACTAAAACAGTGAATACGGATTCAGTTGTAGTTGAGACAGTGTATAAAGATACAACGGTATATGCTCCAGCTGATAGTTCATTGATTAAAGCACTTATAGAATGTGATTCATTGGGGCAAGCTAGGATAAAAGAGATCGTTGAACTAAAAAATGGTAAAAGAATAGCTGCCCCCTCACTTCTCTTGCTTGATAATATATTGAGTTCCTCTGCTTACGTTGATTCAATTGGTATTTATCTTTCGTTAAAGGAGAAATACGAAAAACACTACTCTACAACGTTAGAGGTTCAGACAATTGAGA
>CAZYQA010000100.1:0-7542 GCA_964649555.1 uncultured Muribaculaceae bacterium | reverse complement strand
TTTTTATAAATTAAACTTATTGATGTAACTATAAAAAAATTACCTAAATAGCTTATCCTGCAAATTTAAGTAATTTTTTCTGTTATGCTTTATTTTATTCCAATAATCCAATTAAATTGATCATTTATTTCACCATATTGAATCCCCGTAAGTACATCATATAGTATTTTACTCTTTTCACCACAAACCTGCTCTCCATTTTTTAAATTATTATATTCGTAGCATTTAGTAGTTTTAAGATGAAAGTCTTCTTTGTCATCTATTTTCCATACAGGTGTAATTACAACTGCTGTTCCGCACTCTCCAACCTCTTCAAAACTTTCCAGCTCTTCAAATTGGACTTTTCTTCTTTCTATGTTCAATCCTGTGTTCTTAGCAATAATCTCTAGTGAGTTATTAGTGATTGATGGAAGAATTGAGCTTGATTGAGGAGTTATGTAGCTATTATCTCTTATTGCAAAAAAATTAGATGATGAAAATTCTTCTATATATTTATGCTCTTTTGCATCTAGAAATAATGTAGAGTTGTATCCATGTTTTTTTGACATCATTCCTGCATACATTGCTGATGCATAGTTTCCACCCACTTTGTAAGCACCGCTTCCGTTTGGAGCTGCTCTGTCAAATTTTCTGGATATTACAGCATTAACTGGTACTAATGTTTTACCGCTATATGATCCAACAGGATTTACAATTATGATGAACATGCTCTCTTTAGAGGGGGTTAGTCCTAATTGTGGACCTGTCCCTATTAATAGTGGGCGTATATATAATGAGCCTCTAGTGCTATATGGAGGAATATATGCTTTATTTTCTTCAACGGCTCTCATAACAGCCTCGATAAAAAGCTCTTCGGAAGGTGGGGTGATGCCTAAGAAGTTTGCAGAATTTATTAGCCTTTTTGCATTCATGTCTGGCCTGAAAATTCTTATTTTCCCATCAGCTCCATTGAATGCTTTTAGTCCCTCAAAACATTGGAGTCCGTAGTGTAAACACCCGGAAAGAGAATGTATCTGTATGTCACTCTCTTTTGAGCTGTAAAGTTGGCTCCATTTGCCATCTTTATAATGTGCATATATTATTGTATTGGTTTTTTGATAATCGAATGATAATTTTGTCCAGTCCATATTATACAAGTATTTCAAATAAATTCTGATTAGTATTTAGGTATTCGTATGCTACGTTGTTTTGTTTCATTTTATTTATTAGTGAATCAAAATCCTCTTTATTTCCCAGCTCTATACCTATAAGGGCGGGCCCTTGCTCTTTGCTGGTTTTCTTTGTGTATGTAAAGTGTGTTATATCATCATTTGGGCCTAATACATCTTTAATAAATGTATGTAGAGCACCTGATCTTTGAGCAAACCTGATGATAAAGTAATGTTTAAGTTTTTCGTAAAGTAGCGATTTCTCTCTGATCTCTTCCATCCTGGTAATATCATTGTTGCTCCCGCTAACAACGCAAACTACATTTTTATTTTTTATTTTATCTTGATAGAATCTGAGTGCTGTTATTGCTAATGCCCCTGCAGGTTCAACTACTATTGCATCTTTATTATATAATTCTAGTATTGTTGTGCAGATTGCCCCCTCTGGTACTGAAATTATATCGTCTAGTACTTTTTTGCATATATTAAACGTATTTATTCCGATAGTTTTTACTGCTGCACCATCAACGAATTTGTCTATCTCGTCTAATGAACTCACTCTATTCATTTGTAAAGAGTGTTTCATGCCGGCTGCCCCTTGTGGTTCTACCCCTATAATTTTTGTTTTGGGGCTTACCTCTTTTATGTATGCTCCCACGCCCGATGCTAATCCGCCACCACCTATTGGGACAAATATGTAATCAGGAGCAGTTTTACATTGTTTTAGTATGTCGATAGCAATTGTTCCTTGTCCTTCGATTGTTTTTGGGTCATCAAATGGATGAATGAAACTCTTATTGCTCTTATTGCAAAACTCTAAAGCTTTATCATTTGCAGCATCAAAGGTATCTCCTGTTAATATTATTTCAATATTTCCATTTCCAAACATTTTTACTTGTTCAATCTTTTGTTTAGGTGTTGTGGTAGGCATATATATATAACCTTTTATTCCCAGGTTATTGCAAGCATATGCTACCCCTTGTGCATGGTTACCTGCACTTGCACATACAATTCCGTTTGCCCTCTCCTGATTGGTGAGGCTCTTTATTTTATTTACTGCTCCTCTTATTTTATAAGAACGTACAATTTGTAAATCTTCTCTTTTTAGAAATACATTACAATCATACGATGAGGATAACCTTAGGTTTGAGCTCAAAGGGGTAGGGGAGATTAGATCTCCCATTACCTCTTTAGCATTTATTATATCATCTATTTTTGGATAGTAATTATTCATTTTTTCCACTATTCTCGGGTCTAAGTCCTCTTACAGCTTTTCCGGCAACCCACATTTCACTTTCTCTCAGCTCTTTTAGTTCTTCTTCTAATTTTTCTCTATAATCTGCTTTACTATTAGAATCAATTGATACTTGAGCTTGGTTACCACATTTTACATCATTATATAATTCTTCAAATACGGGCATTGAGGCATCTCTGAATTTTTTCCACCAATCTAGTGCTCCTCTTTGAGCCGTAGTTGAGCAATTTGCATACATCCAGTCCATCCCGTTCTCTGCAACAAGAGGCATTAAACTTTGTGTGAGTTCCTCCACGGTTTCATTAAATGCTTCAGAAGGAGAGTGCCCATTCTTTCTTAAAACTTCATATTGTGCAGCAAATATTCCTTGTATTGCACCCATTAATGTACCCCTTTCTCCTGTAAGATCTGAGTATACTTCTTTCTTGAACGTTGTTTCAAACAGATATCCGCTTCCAATCCCTATTCCAAGTGCAATTGCTTTTTCGCGCGCTTGCCCAGAAGCATCCTGATATACGGCAAAAGATGAGTTTAATCCTTTTCCTTCAAGAAATAATCTCCTTAAAGAGGTGCCTGATCCTTTTGGAGCTACAAGAATTACATCAATATCTTTAGGTGGGATTATACCTGTTCGGTCACTGTATGTTACTCCAAATCCATGTGAAAAGTATAATGTCTTACCTTTTGTGAGGTGTTTTTTTAGTGTATCCCATACTGATATTTGTCCTGCATCTGAAAGCAGAAATTGAATAATTGTACCTTTATCGCATGCTTGTTCAATATCAAAAAGTGTCTCACCCGGAACCCATCCATCTTTAACAGCTTTATCCCACGTTTTTGAATCTTTTCTTTGCCCTACAATTACATTGAATCCATTGTCTCTTAGATTTAGTGCCTGCCCGGGACCTTGTACACCATAGCCAATTACTGCAATGGTTTCATTTTTCAATGTTTGTTGAGCTTTTGAGAGAGGAAATTCACCTCTTGTTACAACTTCTTCTAATGTTCCGCCAAAATTAATTTGTGCCATAATCTGTTAAGTTTAAAATTTATATGAGTAATTAACTGTTTTAATATCTATGATTTTATTGATCTGACTGACAATTAATTTAATTGTCTCTTCAGGAGCTTCAGAATACACTTTATATAATGCTTCATCATTCTCATTTTTTTCTAGGATTACACTATCTACATTGATATGCCGTTGTAGATAAAGGGAGGTAATGCGGCTTAATATGTCAAGCCTGTTTTTACCCGTGGCTGTTACTAAATTTTTCTGGTTCATAATTATAATAGGTTTACTTATTACATATTATTTGATCTAAATTTGCTCCTGCCGGAACCATTGGGAATACATTTTCCATATTTTCCACCTCTATCTCTAAAATGAATGCTCCATTATGCTTGTGCATTCTGTGTATAGCATCCGTTAATTCATTATAGCTTTTTACCTTTTCAGATTTTATGTTATATGCATTTGCTATAGTTTGAAAGCATGGATTATCAAGATATGTGTATGAGTATCGTTTCTCAAAAAATAATTCTTGCCATTGTCTAACCATCCCTAGGTATGAGTTGTTGAGAATTATTATTTTAATATCAATCTTATCTTGTTTTATAGTTCCTAGCTCTTGGATATTCATTTGAAACCCGCCATCACCTGTAAATAAAACTACATCTTTTTGTGAATTCCCTACTTTTACACCAATTGCAGCTGGTAACCCGTAGCCCATTGTTCCGAGCCCTCCAGATGTGATAAAACTTCTATTTTTTGCAAATTTTGCATATCTAGCTGTAAACATCTGATTTTGTCCTACATCTGTAACTGCTACATAGTTGTAATTATACTCCTTATTAACTGCATCAATCACTTGAGCCATCTTTATCCCTTCTGAGGTATTTGATAATTCTGGTTTTGTAATAGTTTCTTCCTCCTCCTCTTTAATGTTTTTTCCGAAATTAATCCACTCATTTCGATTTTTGGATTCCACTTTCTGATTGATATATTCCAATGCACTATTTATATCCATGTTTACAGAAAAAACATTTTTGATATTTTTATTTATTTCTGCATTATCTATATCTATATGAATTATTTGAGCATTTGGAGCATATCCTTTTGTCTCACCTGTAGTTCTATCAGAAAATCTCATTCCTGCGGCAAAAATCACATCAGCTTGCTGAGTCATTTTATTAGGAGCTAAATGCCCATGCATACCTACATTTCCAAAGTATAGAGGGTTATCATGCTCAATAGATGAGATTCCTAATAACGTAGTTGCAACAGGGATATTTCCTTTCTTTACTAATTCATTTAGTAAATTTTCACTACTTGATAATGTGATACCATGCCCTGCAAGAATTAATGGTTTTTGAGATTTATTTATAAGTTCTGCAACTTTATCTAATTTTAAGGTTAATTCTTTAGTTATCTCACTCTTGCAGAGCTCTTTTTCATTGGTATCGTTATACAAAGTTGTCTCAACTTGTGCATTTTTAGCTATACTAATTACTACAGGCCCGGGTCTACCACTATTTGCAATTTTGAAGGCTCTTTTAATGGTATCTTGTATCTCTGAAGCTTTTGTTATTTGGTAGCTCCATTTTGTAATAGGTAATGTGATTCCAATAATATCAGCTTCCTGGAAAAAATTACTTCCCAATTTATCTGCGTTAACTTGAGCTGTTATACATACAATTGGTGTGGAATCCATCATTGCATCTGCAATTCCTGTTACAAAGTTTGTAGCACCAGGCCCTGCAGTAGCCATACATACTCCTGTTTTGCCCGTAGATCTTGCATATCCTTCGGCAGAATGTATTGCACCTTGTTCATGTCTTACTAATATGTGTTTTATTTTATCACATTTATATAGCCAATCATATATGGGCATAATAGTACCACCGGGATATCCGAATATTGTATCTACTCCTTCATTTATTAAAGAAAGAATAAGAGCTTTACTTCCTGATATATTTTCTTGCATAAAAAAGGATTTTAATCGTTTATAATTCTTATTGCCCCTTTGTCTGCTGAGCTTACAAAATGGGAGTACATTTTTAATGAATCGCTAATTTCTCTTAATCTATCTGAAGGCTTAAATGGCTTTGGTTTGCTCTTTTCCATCTCTCTTCTTCGATTTAGCTCTGCGTCAGATACATCTAATTGGATGATTCTATTTGGAATATCAATGATAACATTATCTCCATTCTGAACTAACGCAATGTTCCCTTCATTTGCTGCCTCAGGTGATACGTGCCCAATGGATAATCCACTTGTACCACCAGAAAATCTACCATCTGTAATCAAGGCGCACTCTTTGTCTATTCCTCTGCTTTTTAAGTATGATGTTGGATATAGCATCTCTTGCATTCCGGGTCCCCCTTTAGGCCCTTCATATCTGATAATTACTGCATTTCCTTTTTCAACAGTACCGTCTAGTATTCCATTTACAGCTTCTTCTTGTGATTCAAAAACAATAGCTTTACCATTAAACTTTAATATTTTATCATCAACTCCTGCTGTTTTTACTACACACCCGTTTGGTGCTAGATTACCATAAAGTATTGCCAATCCTCCATCTTTTGAGTACGCATTGTTTGTTCCTCTTATACATCCTTTCTCACGATCGGTATCAGGGGTAGGATAATATTCTTCTTGGCTCCCCATTATTAAGTTAAACTTATTGCACGGAGCTGATAAATATTTTTTAATTGTGCTATCAGTTGTTATATCATTTGCTTTAAGAGCCTCTTCTAAATTTTTATAATCAACTCTATTTGTTTTATTATCAATAAGATTTGCTTTATTTAACTCATTTAGAATTCCCATTACTCCACCTGCTCTGTTTACATCTTCGATATGATATTTGCTACTTGGTGAAACTTTGCATAGAACTGGTGTTTGTCTTGATAATGAATCAATATCTTTCATTGAGAAATCAACTTTAGCCTCATGTGCTGCAGCCAATAGATGTAAAACAGTATTTGTTGATCCACCCATTGCTATATCAAGTTTCATTGCATTTAGGAAGCTATTTCTGCTTGCTATCGAGCGTGGTAATACATTTTCATTTTCGTTGAAGTAGTAATCATTTGTGTTTTTTACAATCAATTCGGCAGCCAATTTTATTAGCTCTTTTCTTTGCTCATGAGTTGCTAAAACAGTTCCATTTCCAGCTGGTGAAAGACCTAAAGCTTCTGTTAAGCAATTCATTGAATTTGCTGTAAACATTCCAGAGCAACAACCGCATGTAGGACACCCTTTTTGCTCGAGAACTTTCAATTTATCACTTGGAAAATTATCATCTGCACCTTTTACCATAACATCAACAAGATCATATTTTTCACCATCTATATCGCCTGCTTCCATAGGCCCTCCTGATACAAAAACTGTTGGAATATTTAATCTTAAAGATGCCATTAACATCCCCGGAGTAATCTTGTCACAATTTGATATACAGATCATTGCATCTGCTTTATGGGCATTGCACATATACTCTACACTATCTGCTATTATATCTCTTGAGGGGAGTGAGTAAAGCATCCCGCTGTGCCCCATGGCAATACCATCATCTATTGCAATTGTATTGAACTCAGCAGCAAAGCATCCATGTGATTCAATGACAGATTTGACAAATTGACCTACATTTTGTAAGTGGACATGCCCAGGTACAAATTGTGTAAATGAATTTACAATTGCAATAATAGGTTTGCCAAATTGAGATTCTTTCATCCCATTTGCTCTCCAGAGGGCTCTAGCTCCTGCCATTTTGCGCCCTTGAGTACTTTGACTGCTTCTTAATGTTTTCATTCGTTATAGGAATATCTGCAAAAAAAAAGCTCACTTATCTTTGATTACAGATAAGTGAGCTTATAATTTATAATACTTATTGCAATCCGCCTAAGGTTTACATAAAATGACAATAATAGAAATAATAATAATGCTAATAACGACCACCAGGTTTGCCAGTAGGTTGTTAATCAGGATATTATTATTAATTTGATTGTTCATTTAATATAAATTTTAAGCGAATTTTATAATTTTTTTCTCTTTGTTTATTTTGTTACTTCTGCAAATGTATAAATAATTTTTAAATATGCTAACAATTTGTAACTTTTATTTATTTCCATGTAAAA
>CAZYQA010000099.1:0-7679 GCA_964649555.1 uncultured Muribaculaceae bacterium | reverse complement strand
GGTACACTCAATATGGATGGAGAAAATATGACATGGAATATTGAGGCTCCTACACAGCAGGTATTTGCAGCGGGAATAGACCAAACTACTGCATCTGCAGATATGACTTATCTAATGCAAGGTAATGGTTATCTTATGATGGTCCCGCAGATACTTACTGGTAATGCTATTTTGACAGTAACATTAGAAGGTAAGCCCCCAATTGATATTGATTTAGCTGGGCATGAGTGGCTGCCCGGTAAACGGATGAATTATGGTATCAGAATAAAACCCGAAGGTACTATCACTATAGATCGTGATTATCTTGTTCTTCCTCCTGCCGGAATAGATGCTTCAGATGGAAATTTTTCAATTTTATGTAAGGAGGTAGGTGGTACTGAAGATGCTGAAAGAAGATGGGAGCTTAAAAGTTCTGCTCCTAAATGGTTGAGGCTATCATTAGATCCTAATGCGACATTTGCTACTGCATCTGAGACGCTTGCTGGTAAAGGTTCGCAAACTATTTATACTTATGCTGCCTTAAATTTTGAAGATGGTATTCGTAAAACGACTATTAAGCATAGAGGACTAGATGTTGTTAATATTACCCAATTACATAAGTCTATTATGCCAGATGGAGGATATGGTACTTTGGTGACTGAAGGGAGAAGCTATGTGGGTGCATTTTGGAGATCTGATCAAACTGGAGAACGTATTATTCGGATACCTGTTATTGATGAAGCAAACCTTGGAGAATGGACTGCTACAGTTTATCTAACAGATGCTAATTGGACAGCAGATAATATTATATTTGATAATAATTTAGCTATCGGAACAATTTTCCCTTTCAATAATAATGATGCTGAAATAGCCTCTAATCTTATAACGGCTTCTTCTGGCATAGTGCCGTATGCTTCTGGTAATATTGTAAATATTAATGATTATATAGAATTTCGTATTGGGTTAGATAGTGAGTATATCCCTAAATTAGATGCACCTGCTCGTTATGCAACTGTCGTGATTACTTATGCCAATTGTACTAAGGCGCAGTTACTTTTTCTTCGCCAAGGGCATGACCCCGATTATTTGTATAACAAGGCTAGTAGATATGGTATAGTTCCTCCAGGTGTTTCTCAAAACTCTCGCCCGGCAGCTGTTAAGTTTTCTCCATATAATTTGACTGCTAATAGAATTAATGCACCTGTAAATCGCTATGATGGTTCTGAGGACTCATCACCTACTAATCCTTCTAAGTTTACAGATTATCCAACTCAGGCAGGGGCGTTTTTTCATTGGTCAAATACTGGTACAATGACGCGTTGTGCATTAGATCCATATTATTTGGGCTCCACGCTCGCTTGGAGTACAGCGTCTGCTTCAACAACTTGGTCTGAAGTGGCAACTCCTAATCGTTTAATAGATATTCATGAAACTTGTCCTGCTGGGTATCGTCGCCCAAAAGATGGTGCAATAGATGTACTTAATTCTTCAGGATCACTGCAGAATTCGGAAATGCGTCAATCTTTGTATTATTCACCTAAGGTTGCATTATCATCTGATATTTCTAATATGGTTTGGGGATATTATGCTGATGGCTTTTTTGACCGAAGAATTCCAGAAACTTCTAGTACAAATACAAAATATTCTACGGTTGGTAAAGGGACAGTTGATATAGCTTACATTGGTCATTTATTCTATAATATGTCTAGCTACGCTTCGTTATTTATGCCAGCTGCCGGCTATCGTAATAGTATTAATGGTAGGCTTACTTCAGCTGGATATAATGGAGCATATTGGTCTAGTTCATCTTATGATAAAACTAGTATTTGGCACATTGATTTTAATAATGGTTATGTTCGTCAGAGCTATGATAATCGTAGTTATGCATATACTATAAGATGTGTAAAGGAGTAAACGAACTTATCGACGTCGTCGATTTTTGTAACTCGCACGTTATCAAGGGTGCTTCGAGCTAAAATCGAAGCGCCCTTCTTTCAATCGTGCGCATTTTATTGTTTTTTTGCTTTATATTCAGCTTGTTCACCCTTATAGAAATATTTATAATTAGAGGCATCAAAATCATCCCACACATAAATTATATTCATTGGATTATTAGTGCAATATAAATGTTTCAGTAATTTGTTTTGAGAAATATTAAGTGTAGTTAATAGATTATCTTGGCAGTAAAAGAAGGCTAGATTACTATATTGTGGAAGATCAATAGTTTCTAGTTCATTATTATTACACCTCACTAAGTTTAATGCAATATTTTGAGATAAATCAAGTTTAGTGAGCTTGTTTCCGTAAATATTCAGCGTAGTTAATTTGTAATTTTTTGATAAATCTATGCTTTTCAACTCTCCTTTATAAGTATTGTTATCCATATTGTAAACTCCTGCAGCATAAAGGCTTGTGAGGTTTATAAATGATTCTATACCTGAGAGTGAGCTTATATTTTCTGTACTTATATTAATATGATAGATACTAAGCGCTTCGTATTTACTGATTTCTCCATTGCCATCTCTATCAAAATTACTTAAAATATATTTTCTGAAATTTTCATCTTCAATAATTATTTGTGTAATCTCTGGAGTTTTAAATGATATTGTTTCGTTACTATAAGTAACTATTTCTTCGTTTCCTTGCTTATATACAGAATATGCGCGAACTAAATATGTAGTTTGGGGCTCTACACTCGAAATTATGCCTGTTATTTTATCGTATTTTATCTCTCCGGGAATATATTTGCCTTTTGTGCGAATAGGAGTGCCATTAATACTCCAGCAGAATCCAGCTTCTTTAATTTCAATGCCTCCATCATCTTCAACTGCAGCTGAAAATTCAAGTAAATCAAAGTTTGCAACTTCCATCTGATTGATATATGCTCCTGAAGTATTGGGTGTATTAAAACTTTGAATATCACTTTTAGTGATGTTTTTTTTATCAATTGCATAAGCAACAAAATAGTATTTCTCGCCTTTTGTTAAATCTGAAATTTGTAAATGGATAATGCCATTTTCAATTTCTCCTTTATAAGGGTAATCTACAGCATAATCCATATTAGGATGAGTGCTTATTTCAAAACCATATTTAACGTTTTCCCCAAGTGTAGTACCAACTACTTTGGCTCTTAAAACTGTTGAAGTGCGTAAAACCTCGCTTGGGTTATCTGCTATAATTTTTAATGTAACCGGAGGATCTACATCATTCTTTTTGCATCCGATTATTAGTATTGCAAAAAAAGATAACAGGATAAAATTTAAACTAAACTTTTTTTTCATATCTATTCAATCTTCGTAATAATATCTGATAAGTTTTATCAGTCCTAAAGCAAAGATAATAAATACTTTTCGAACTCACTACTCTTTAAGCCTCCAATATTACAGCTACGTGCAGTATATTACTCTCCATCCGCAAATGTTGCCCAATGCTACAAAAAATATAAAAAAAAACAGCCTCGATTTTTCGAAGCTGTTTTAATCAATCTTTTTTTTATTGAATGTATCCGAATTTCTTTAGTTCTCGTTTGTTTTCTCTCCAGTCGGAGTTTACTTTTACAAACATTTTAAGGAAAACTTTTTTCTCAAAGAATTTCTCCATATCCTTGCGGGCTTGTGTGCCTACACGTTTAAGAGATAATCCTTTAGGGCCTATAATTATCCCTTTTTGAGATTCACGGATTACATTTATTATTGCATCGATATTATATATATCGTCTTTCTCTTCAAAAGATTCAATAACTACTTCAGTGCAATATGGGATCTCTTTGTTGTAGTTTAGTAGGATTTTCTCTCTGATAATTTCAGATGCGAAGAATCTTAAACTCTTATCTGTAAAGACATCTCTATCGTACCATGCGTGTTGCTCTGGTAGTAATTGTACTATTCTTTTAAGGATTGCATCAACATTAAATTTGTTTAGTGCAGATATTGGAAGTATCTCAGCTTTAGGTACTGTCTCATGCCATTTTTCAATGATTGAGATTACCTTTTGCTGATCTGCCTCATCAATTTTGTTGATTGCTATAATCACAGGGCATTCAACTTTATTTAATTTGTCGATATACTCCTGATTTTTATCCATCTTCTCCACTACATCTGTTACATACAATATAATATCGGCATCTCCGATAGCTGTATCAACAAAATTCATCATGCTCTCTTGGAGCTGATAATTGGGCTTTAAGATACCGGGTGTATCGGAGAAGACAATTTGATAATCTTCTCCGTTTACTATACCCATTATTCTGTGCCTTGTAGTTTGAGCTTTTGCAGTTACTATTGATAGTTTCTCCCCAACAAGTGCATTCATCAATGTGGATTTACCTACATTGGGGTTACCAATAATATTTACAAAACCCGCTTTGTTTATTTGATCGGAACTATTATTCATAATTTCCCATTTTTAACATAGCAATTTCTTGGTCTGTTAAAAATCTCCATTGTCCTCTTCTTAGATTCTTTTTAGTAAGACCTGCAAAATATACTCTGTCCAGTTTCTTCACTTTGTAGCCTAAGTATTCAAATAATCTCCTTACAATTCTGTTTCTTCCAGAGTGTATTTCAATACCTATTTGGCTCTTATCATTATCAATGTATGATAAAGCATCAGCTTTTATAGATCCGTCTTCAAGGATAATACCATCAAGTAACATTGCAAAATCTCCCGATTTGAAGTTCTTATCTAAGTGTACATGGTAGATTTTCTTTTTCTCGTATGATGGATGTGTCAATCTCTCTGTAAGATCGCCATCATTAGTAAGAAGTAATACTCCGGTTGTAGATTTATCTAATCTTCCTACAGGGAAAACTCTAGCTTTACAGTTGCCTTCAATAAGGTGCATAACTGTTTTTTCTGCGTGTGGGTCACTCATTGTGGTTACAAAATCTTTCGGTTTGTTCATCACAATGTAAACTTTCTCCTCTCCACGTAGTTTTTCGCCGTTGAATTTTATAACATCTGTTTCAGGATTAACTCTTGTACCTAGTTCGGTAACTATTACATCATTTACAGTTACTAAACCTGCTTGAATAAAATTATCAGCTTCTCTTCTAGAGCATATACCCGAGTTTGCGATATATTTATTTAATCTTACTCCATCTTCTCTTACCGGTTTATCCGGTGTAGCATATCCGGTTGGTTTTGGTCCGCTTGGTTTAGAGATTCTGCTTCTCATTCTCTTGCCTGCAAATCCGCTGCGATTGTCGCGGTTGAATCCACCCTCGCGTCTTTCACGATTGAATCCACCTTCGCGGTTGAATCCACCCTCACGTCTTTCACGATTAAATCCACCCTCGCGGTTTCCACCTTCGCGTCTTTCACGATTAAATCCACCCTCGCGGTTTCCACCTTCACGTCTTTCACGATTGAATCCACCTTCGCGGTTTCCACCTTCGCGTCTTTCACGGTTGAATCCACCCTCGCGGTTGAATCCACCTTCACGTCTTTCGCGGTTGAATCCACCCTCGCGATTTTCGCGGTTGAACCCACCTTCACGTCTTTCACGGTTGAATCCACCCTCACGGTTAAATCCACCTTCGCGTCTTTCACGATTGAATCCACCTTCACGTCTCTCTCCGTATCCACCCTCTCTTCTGTCATTAGAAAAACTTTTTCTGAAAGGTCTGGAATCACTTCTTTCGCCATAGCTGCGTCTTACTGAGCTATCTTCAGCTGAGCGGTTATCTGAGCCATCTCCGGCTGAGTAGCGTCTGTTTGGCGTTCTTCTTTCGCCATCCCACCTTCTAGTGGTCTCGCGGTCACCACCTCTTGCGGTTCCGCGGTTCTGTGTATTATCACTTCTCATCTATAAATAAAATTTCGTTTGCAAATGTATGGTATATTAATATAATTTCCTATTTTTACAGAGTATTTCAATTGATTTATGTCTGTAAACAATCATTTTAGGCTCTCCCCTTTGGTAAGAGAAAACATAAATGTGGCACTTAAATCCATTATAAGTAATAGGCTACGTTCGTTTCTTACGATACTAATTATTGCAATTGGTATCACTTCACTTGTGGGCATCCTTACAGCTACAGATGCTCTTAAATCGGAGATATATAAAACATTTGATCAATTTGGGACAAATTCATTTTCTATTCGCGGATTAAGATTCTCCTCTGAAACAGGAGAAAAAAGGCGTATAAAAAATAAGAGAACTATATCCTATAATCAAGCAATCGCTTTTAAAGAAAACTTTAAATCTCCGGCACTTGTTACCATATATTGTACGGCTTCTCAAAATGCTACTGCAAAATATGAAGGTGAAAAGACTAATCCCAACCTATTTATAATATCAGCCGATGAGAATTATTTACAATATAACAATATAACAATTGCAAACGGACGAGGTTTAATTGAAAATGATATATTAACTGGAGCTTATGTTTGTGTTATAGGGGAGAAGATCGCAAAAGATTTATTCAAGTCGGGAAGTGGGGTTGGAAAAATAATTACTTTGCAGGGGATAAGGTATGAGGTTGTAGGTGTCATGAAAAGTATGGGTTCCGCTTTTGGAGGTGGCTCAGATAGTGAAGTTGTTATCCCAATCTCCAATGCAAGAAGTACCTTTATATCTGATAACTCTTCATTTGTAGTGGGGATTACACCATTGGATTTTGATAATTCAGAAAAGGCCTATGATGATGCTGAGGCTCTAATGAGATCTATAAGAAGGCTATCTCCAATAGATATTACTGATTTCAGATTAAATAAAAGTGAAGCGATGCTATCTAAGTTGAAGAATTTAATGGGCATTATTACAATTGTTGCTGCTGTTATCGGGCTTATTACATTAGTGGGAGCTGCGGTTGGGCTTATGAATATTATGCTTGTTTCCGTAAAAGAACGTACAAGAGAGATTGGTACTCGTAAGGCTTTGGGGGCATCCTCTAAAACAATCAAGATGCAATTTCTGTATGAATCGATAGTAATAAGCCAGCTCGGGTGTATATTCGGAGTAATATTCGGTATTCTTATAGGTAATGTTACGGCTGTAATTTTGAAAACTTCTTTTGTAATACCATGGATATGGATCTTTGCTGCAATTGTAGTATGCTTTATTGTGGGTATCGCATCCGGTTATCTTCCTGCTGTGAGAGCTTCCAAACTTGATCCTATCGAGGCGCTCAGATATGAGTAAAATTGGATCTATTGTTTTATTTAAATAATTCTCTATATTTGTGAACTAAATATTGAAAATAATCCAATGAATAGTTCTTGTAATAACGATTTAATATTAGCTGTATATAGTGATAAAAGAAATCTCTTTACACTTAAAGATGTATCAATGCTTATTGGAGAAGATAATCATAAAAAAATAAGTGAGAGATTAAATTATTATGTTAGAACAGGTAAGTTGCGCAGTCCTAGAAAGGGCATATATACTAAACAAAGTTATAACCCTGAAGAACTTATTTGTTCACTTTATACACCATCTTATGTGTCTCTTGAATATGTACTGCAAAGAGCTGGAATAATTTTTCAGTATGATGAATGTATTACAGGTATTAGTTATTTAAGTCGTACTATTGAAGTAGATAATTTGGAGTATTCATATCGTAAAATTAAAGGTGAGATACTTGTCTCTACCGAAGGGATTATAAGAAAAGATAATATAAATATAGCAACTCCAGAAAGAGCGTTTCTTGACTTAATATATCTAAATGGTGATACATTCATCATACTGAAAAATTATT
>CAZYQA010000098.1:0-7717 GCA_964649555.1 uncultured Muribaculaceae bacterium | reverse complement strand
CCGGGTTATGAGCCCGACGAGCTACCAACTGCTCTACTCCGCGATATATTTCAAAAATTGTCTTACCAATTTGTTTCGTTCCGTATTGGGATTGCAAAGGTAAGACAATTTTTTCAAAATCCAAATTTATTTTAGAAAATATATAAAATTTCTTCAACTTTTATTGTTGTCTGATCTCCTGAAGATAGGTTTTTAACATTAAGAGTACCTCCTGAAATCTCTTGTTCTCCGGCTATTACGAAATATGGAATAGCTTTTTTATCAGCATAATCAAATTGTTTTTTTAATTTAGAAGTATCAGGATAAATTTCACAATTAATTCCATTAGCTCTTAAATTTGCCATAACAGGTAATAAGTAAGCTACCTCTTTTTCTCCCATATTGGAAAATAAGACCTTTGTACCCTCTACTGACTCACTTGGAAATTTATTCAATCCGCTCAGCACATCATAAATTCTATCAGCACCAAAAGAGATACCAACTCCGGATGTATTAGCTAAACCAAAAATACCTGTAAGATCATCATAGCGGCCGCCACCACAGATACTACCTATTGCAAAATCTTTTGCTTTTACCTCAAAAATAGCTCCGGTATAGTAATTTAAGCCACGAGCCAGAGATAAATCGATTTCACACTCCTGAGTGATATTAGCAGATGCAATATATGCAAATAACTGCTCTAATTCATCCACACCCTTAGTACCGGTAACAGAACCAACAAGGACCTCTCTTATAGCATCTAATTTAGCCTGAGTAGATCCAGATAATGTAAGAACAGGCTCAATAATGGCGATACCTTTATCATCTATACCTTTATCTTTCAACTCTTGCTTCACGGCATCAAGCCCTATTTTCTCAATTTTATCAATTGCAATAGTAATATCAACCAATTTATCAGGGAATCCGATAACCTCAGCTAACCCGGATAAAATCTTTCTATTATTTATTTTGATACAAACATTGATATCCATTTTTGAAAAAACTTCATTGGTAATTAATACCAACTCTAGCTCATTCAATAAAGAATCACTACCTACAACATCAACATCACATTGATAAAACTCTCTGTAACGCCCTTTTTGAGGCCTATCAGCTCTCCAAACAGGTTGTATCTGGTAACGCTTAAAAGGAAAAGTTAATTCATTTCTATGTTGAACCACGTATCTGGCAAAAGGGACAGTAAGATCATATCTTAATCCTTTCTCACACACTTTTAATGATAATGCATTTGGATTTGATAACTCATCACAATGGACATTAGCAAAAGCATCCCCCGAGTTTAATATCTTAAACAATAATTTATCTCCTTCTTCCCCATACTTACCTAGCAAAGTAGATAAGTTTTCCATTGAAGGGGTTTCCAGAGGTGCATAACCATATTTTTTAAATACGCTTCTTACCGTATCAAAAATATAGTTGCGTCCCACCATCTCTTTGGGACCAAAATCTCTTGTACCCTTTGGTATACTTGGTTTCTGAGCCATAAAAAATTAATTTTTATTCAAATATTCATCAATTGCTTTGGCAGCAGCCCTACCTGCTCCCATCGCTAATATAACTGTTGCAGCACCTGTTACGGCATCTCCGCCGGCAAATACTCCTTCTCTTGTAGTTGCACCCTCATCGTTTGCAACTATACATCCCCATTTATTACTCTCTAATCCTGGTGTAGTAGAGGCAATAAGCGGATTTGGAGAAGTTCCTAAAGACATTATTACAACATCTGTCTCAACTTCAAATTCAGAGCCGGGAACACGTTTTGGAGAGCGTCTTCCACTCTCATCAGGTTCACCCAACTCCATTTTCTCACATTTTATTGCTTTAACCCAGCCATTCTCATCTCCGATAACTTCGGTTGGGTTTGTCAACATTCTAAACAAAACACCCTCTTCTTTGGCATGGTGTACCTCCTCTACCCTTGCAGGTAATTCTTTCTCGGTTCTTCTGTAAACGATAGTAACTTCTGCACCTAAACGCAAAGCTGTTCTAGCAGCATCCATCGCAACATTACCACCACCAACAACACAAACTTTACGCCCAACATAAATAGGAGTCATAGAGTCTGCCTGATAAGCCTTCATAAGATTGCTTCTGGTAAGGAATTCATTTGCGGAAACCACACCATTAAGATTTTCACCAGGAATACCCATAAATTTAGGTAAACCGGCTCCTGAAGCCACAAATACCGCTTCAAACCCCTCTTCATCCATCAATTGATCTATAGTGACAGTCCTCCCTACAACAACGTTAGTTTCTATTTTCACCCCCAACTCAATCACATTATTTATTTCAGTAGCTACAACTGTCTCTTTAGGTAATCTAAACTCAGGAATACCATAAGTTAAAACACCTCCGGCTTTGTGAAGCACCTCAAAAATAGTAACATCATAACCTTTCTTGGCAAGATCGGTAGCACAAGCCAATCCGGCAGGGCCACTCCCTACTATTGCTACCTTTCTTTTGTTAGAAGCCTCTCTATCTACAAATTTCACACCGTTTTCTCGGCTCCAATCTGCAACAAATCTCTCAAGCTTACCTATAGAAACAGGCTCACTTTTAATACCTATCACACATGAGCCTTCACATTGGCTCTCTTGAGGGCAAACTCTTCCGCAAACTGCAGGCAATGAGTTATCAATTGCTATAATACGAGCTGCTTCTTTAAAATCACCTTTCGAAACAGCATCTATAAAAAATGGTATTTTGACAGAAACAGGGCAAGCATTAACACACGCCGGCTTTTTACATTGTAAACATCTGGATGCCTCCAACATTGCCTCTTCCGAATTATATCCGTAACAAACCTCTTCAAAATTTGTTGCTCTAACAAGCGGTTCTTGTTCTCTAGCTTTTATTCTAGGTATTTTATTTGCCATAAATGATAAAGTCTAATTTAATTATTTTCCAATTCCTATCTTACACTTATGATCCATCTCTTTTTCTTGCCCTTTATACATTTGCTGCCTTCTCATAGCCTCATCAAAATCAACCAAGTAAGCATCAAACTCAGGCCCATCCACACATGCGAATTTTGTTTTGCCACCAACAGTAACCCTGCAAGCTCCACACATTCCTGTACCATCTACCATCAAGGTATTTAAGCTCACGATAAGAGGTAAATTATACTCTTTAGCTGTAAGAGTAACAAACTTCATCATAATCATAGGTCCAATAGCAATAGCTTGATCATATTTTGCCCCCTCAAGAATCAATTTGGTAAGTTGTTGTGTAACCAACCCCTTAAAGCCTTCAGAACCATCATCCGTACAAATATATAAATTATTACATACCGCTCTCATCTGCTGAGTCATTATAAGCATATCTGCCGTTTTTGCTCCGATGATAACATCCACTTTTGCCCCTCTGGAGTGTAAATACTTAACTTGCGGATAAACAGGAGCTGTACCTAAGCCACCTGCAATAAATATAAAGTGCTTTGTTTTTAACTCTTCGTCGCTCATCTCTATAAACTCAGAAGGTTGCCCTAAAGGGCCAACAAAGTCTTCAAAAGAATCACCTACATTAAGTGCACATATTTCTCTACTTGATGCCCCCACTATCTGAGTTACAATAGTGACTGTCCCTTTTTCTCTGTCATAATCACACACAGTAAGGGGAACACGCTCGCTATTTGCAAAAGCTCTTACAATAAGAAACTGCCCCGGTTGAGCAGATTTAGCCAATCTATCTGCTTGAACTTCCATCAAGCAGATAATTGGCGTTAACATTTCCTTTTTTAATATTTTATACATTCCACAGGTTAAATTGAAATTTACAATTCGTTAAGGGACTTAAATTTATATCCTTTTTTCTTCAAAGTTACAATAATTTCTCCTAATCTGTTATATAACTTATCAGTTCTTGAATCCTGCACACCCGGATGGATCAATATCACAGCACCATTTAATCCTTCCGATTTTTCCAAACTATATAATTTATCAATTAGTTGCTGAGAGGTCTGATAACTACTCATCGAAGGAATAGTATAATCAGCAGGAGTAGCACTACCCGGTGTATAATTAATAACATTATATCCTAAGTTTTGCGTTAAATTCACACTCTCTGTATTATAATACTCATAAGGAGGAATAAACCATAAAGAATTCTCTTTTGTAACTCCGAATTTCTCTAATTCTTTTGCATTATCAATTACATCTTGTTGCAACTGCGCACCAGAAACAATCAAAGAATCTCTTTTATCCCAGTTTGCATACAATAAATGTTTATCTGAATGACCTCCAACATAATGCCCGGCTTTAATAATATCCTTTGTTATTTGCTCATGTTCTGGCATCCTTAAAAAGTTACCTGTCAAGAAAAACGAACCTTTAACTTTCTCTTTTTTCAAAGTTGATAACACTTTAGCTCCACCTTGAAACATTGAATCCGCGGTAAATACTAAATAAATGTTTTTCTCTTTAGGATTAACTCTTACAGCTGCACCCCATTTATCTTTAACAACCTCAACAGGTTTTTTGCCCAAAGATAGTTCCGACTTTTGTTTTAAGCCTTGTCCCTCTTTTGTAGCAAAATAATAAGTTAATCCTGCTGTTCCATCCATAGTAGGCTCATTTGAAGAGTAATCTCCAATATCATCATGGTATACAGCAACGCCATTATTAAATACGGCATATTCATCCGGTTTAGTTAAAACACTACCTGCTCTAGATTTAAATAAATCATTATATATAGGGCCATCAACTAATCCCCCCCATGTCAAATCACCATTATGAACAGTGTATGAAGAGTGAGGAAGAGCAGGATAATCAGAGCCTTGAGGATAACCCACAATCATTGTAGTACCCCATGGGTTACAACCTAAAAGCCAATCTCTTAAAGCAGCTTCCATCTCCTGATAAGTATCATCCCCTGTAACTTCATTATATAATCTTGCTTGAGTAATAGCAGCAGATACCAGGTTATTAGAGCACCATAAGAATGGAACACCATAAATAAACGGATCATCAGCAGCTCTATCTTTTAAAGATTTAAGCCCCATATTCATATACTCTTTATATTTATCTGCTACATTTTTATCTTCACTACTAGCTAAGAAAAAGTGGCCTAAGTTGATAAATGGATAAAACTGATAGTGTCTTCCTCTACCAAGCTCCATCCATGGAGAAACTGGCTCTAACTCACCCCAATAATCAGCTTTAACTTTCCAATCATTATTTTTAGAAACATGATACATTGTTGCAGCAGCAAGTTCTAGATCATCTGTATAAGTATCCTCTTCATAGAAATAAGGAGATTTCAAACAAGCTGTTTGAGTATTACCGGGAAACTCCTCGCCAAAATCAAAAGCCTGAACAGCTTTAACTTGCATAGTTTTGGCAAACTCAGGATCTATATCCTTAAAAATCTCAGCACCTAAAGCAAAAGTAGAAGAGAATTTACCTGCAGTTGAAGCCACACCAGTAGTTCTATTCATATATTTTCCTAATCCTTGAGGCTTTCCTGTTACAAAATACACAGGTCTTCCCTCTCCAGGCCCCCATCCATAATCAACTTTATCATATTGTGGCAATCTGAAACCTGCGTGATCTCTATCATCGGCAATTTGATTAAACATCACTTTATCCTCAGGATTCATTTTAATTAACCATTCAAGACCCCATCTAGCCTCATCAAGGATATCAGGAATACCATTAGCACCCTTTTTACCCATTGCATCGTATTCATCTTTAAATACAGATTTATCCTCTTGTTGCAAATAAGCGAACAACATATGATAAGCTGTTGTAGCCGAAGTTGTTTGATATTGTAAGTAATCAGTAGCATCATGCCATCCACCTCTTACATCTATTTTCTCTCCGCTTCTGGTAGGATGATCCACAATAAATCCATCATTCTGATGGCACAAAGTATCTGTATAAGGATTATATCCACATCTTTGTTGTCTCATATAGGTAAGCAGAAAATCTGCTAAACCATCATAAACATCAGGTGATACTCTGAAAACGGGTGATTTAGCATTATCACATGCAATATAATATCCACCATCTTTTTGCAATTTAGAAAAATCCAATCTGTAAGCGCTTTTTAACCCCCAGCGCTCGGAATCTCTTTTTTGAGTTTCACCTTCAAATACTACTTGATCGGTAACAGCATCAAATACTTTAAAAGTTCTTGGGGTAACATCCTCGGTTGATAAAAAAACTGCAACTTTCTTATCCAAAGGAAGATAACCAACATTATTAATTCTCACCCACTGCTGCGCAAACACAGAAATAGACACAAATAAAAGAGTTAGCGTAACTATATATCTCCTCATAATTATTAAAATTTTTTAGTGAAACAAATTGTCGTAAAAATACGACTTTTTCTCTAATAAATATACAAAAAAAAGAGCAACCAATATAATTGAGCGGCTCTTTTTTAGTTTTCAGGTAATATTATTTTTTATCACTTTCTTTAACAATTACCTCATCAGCACCATATCCGAGTTTCTTAACCTCTGCCGTTAATGATTCTTTGTTAATTTTAGAGTTATCATATTTTATCCAAACTTTCTGATCTTTCATATCAACTTTAAAATCTTTTACCCCTTTTATGTAAGGAACAGTAGCCTCTATTTTCTTTTTGCAACTTTCGCAATGAATTTTAATTGCATAAGTGATCTCAGTCTCTTTAGAATTTTTCTTTGTTTGAGCTTGCGCTGTAAAAGCAAATGACATTACCAATGCCACTAATGCTAGTAAAGTTTTAATTTTATTCATATTTGTATTTATTTAGTGTGTTAATTCCATAATGTCAATCTGATACCTGCATAAACCATTGTACCCATAAGTGGACCCCATATCATAGAAGCATTAAAATTGGTAGAAAAAGGCCTTGAAGGGTCTAAAATAGGATGTTTTTGCTTAAAGTTTGTAAGATTCTCTCCTCCAACATATACATCTATACCCTTAAACTTCCTTGTAATCTGAGCAAAAAGCATAGGGTAAATTTGAGATTCTCCGCCTCCCATAAAGTTTGGTAATTTTGATGGGCCGTTAAGTTGGGCAGTTACATCAAATGTCCATTTATTCATCCTTGTAGCATATTGCATATTCAAAACCCCTTTATATCTACTTGTAAGAGGCCTCTCAACTAATCCTTGCCCTTCAAGCTCAACTTTTGCGTTCGTATATCTGAAAGTAAGAATTGTGGTAAATCTTTCAAATGGCTCTAAAGATAGATCCACCTGATATGTATCAGTGAAAGATCTTCCGTTAGAATTATAAAGAGATACTTGATTTGAGATAGCATCCTTAGCAGGATCATACCCTTTATCCCAGTCCACAACAAGTTGATTATTAAATGAGGTTCTGAAATAATCGAAGCTGATATAAGAATTTTCACTTGCGCCCAATTTGAAATATTGCGTAAAGTTTCCACCAAAAGTCCAAGCATCCTCCATCTTAATATCATTAACATCCAATGAAATAACTCTTCCAGTTGATAATACACCTAAATTATCTGCAATTGCATTAGGTGTCCTAAAACCACGTCCTCCACTCAATCTTACTACAGAGTTTGGAGTAAACTCATATTTCACATTTGCTCTAGGGGCAAACTTCCAACCATATCTGTTATTATAATCTAATCTCACACCACCTACAACAGTTAGTTTATCTTCAATAGAGTATGTATATTCACCGTAAGCTCCAATAGCACCCTCATTTCTATTTAAATCAAGATAATTGGTATATACATCTTTCTTATCTTCAAA
>CAZYQA010000097.1:0-7737 GCA_964649555.1 uncultured Muribaculaceae bacterium | reverse complement strand
TTCAACTTTATTGTATGGTGATAATGATCACCCTATAAGCTTCCAGCAGTTACCTACTAATTCTCAGGAATTTATATTAAAATATTTCCCTGATGACAAGGTATCATTTGCTAAAGTTGAGAAAAATCTTTTTGATTTGAAATATGATGTCCTTTTAGTGTCTGGAATTAAATTGGAATTTTTTAAGAATGGAGATTGGAGAGAAGTTCATTGTACTGTATCTAAGGTTCCTTCAGGAATAGTTCCTATGGAGATATTAAACCAAATTAAAGGTTTATACCCTCATATTAATATAGAAGTAATTGACATTGAGAGGAGTAGTAAGGAAATAGAAATTACTTTGAGTAATGGTATTGAATTAAAGTTCAATACAAATATGAAACTATTAAATAAAGATTAAATTAATTTAGTTATGAATGTTAAAAAATTTTTTCTAGCAGCATTTAGCGCAATTATTATGTTTAGCGCATGCAGCAAAGATGATTCGGGTAAATCGGAAGTTATTTCCGTAGCAGAGGCAAATTTACTTGCTAAATACCCTAATGCCCAAAATATTACTTGGGCTACAAAAGGCAATTATAATATTGCAACTTTTACAACTCCTGTAACAAAGCAAGGAACAGTAGTTAATCACAGTGCATGGTTCAATAAAAGTGGAGATTGGAACATGACAGAAACTGATGTAGAGTATACAGAGCTACCTGCACCTATCAAAACCGCCTTTGAAGCTAGTGTTTATGCATCATGGAAGATAGATGACATCGATTATATCAACAGACCGGGAATGGGAGAGGTTTTTATCATTGAAGTTGAAGGTATGGAGAGTGGTGCTGAGGTAGAGATTGATCTTTACTATTCACCTGATGGAGTTTTGATTAAAGCTCTATATGATACAGACGAAGATGATGATTATGAAAATATGATTCCAGCTGATCTTAGTGAGAAAATCACAAATTTCTTAAAAGAGAAATATCCAAATGCTTCTATCATTGAAGTTGATTTTGAAGATAATTTCTTTGAAGTAGAGATCATTGAGAATAAAATTGTAAGAGATATTATCTTTGATAAAGATTCTAATTGGAAAGCAACAATTACAGAGGTTGAAGAGGAAGATTTACCTCAAGCTGTAAAAGATGCTATCGCTAATTCAGAGTATGCTGAGGCTGAGATTGATGATATTGATTTCTATGAAACAGCAGATAAAAACTACTATGTAATAGAGATTGAGATCAACGACAAAGAAATTGAGATCAAGATCAGTGAAGATGGTGTAATTTTCTAAAACAACTTTGCTTATTAATTAAGTGCAATAAAACAATACATAATGTTATATGTTTAAGAGTATATAAACTAATTAAACATATAACATTATGTCACATTTAAATACGCCTAATGTGCCTCAGGCATTCGAAATGATGAGGCAATATATAAAAAGTTCTGTTCCCCCTTGTACTGCAACAGTAGATACGCCAACGCATTATGAATCAGTCGCTATAAATGGTGAACAGAAGCATATTTACGGATATGTTATAGCCCATCATGATGTTGTAACTGTAGGGTTCAGTATGGATATTCCCGATAATGCAATGCATCAAATCTTTTCTGAGAGATTACGTAAAATGATGAACCATCACAGACGTTTAGAAATAAGAAATCCTCATGTAAACGATCTAAGACAAGATATTCAAGATGCTTGCGAAAAGCTCTTATATTATTACAATGAAATAGGATGGACTAAGTAAGCAAAATGAATACTATCCTCATATCGGGCCAAAGCGGTTTTATCGGAACACATTTAACAAAATTTTTCCAAGATAAAGGCTATACTGTAAATGGTATTCCAAGAGATTTTTATGTTCAGGGCAATGAGAATAAACTAATAAACCTGATCGAGCAGAGCGATATCATCATTAATCTGGCAGGTGCACCAATAAATAAAAGATGGTCTAAGAAATATAAAGAAATTCTCTACAACAGTAGAATTGAGACAACTAAATCAATCATAAATGCTATTAAAAAGAGCAGCAAGCACCCCGAATTGCTAATCTCAACATCTGCAGTTGGAATATATCCTAGCAGCTCAGATTCTGATATCACCACATACGATACAAGCTACAATGGTGAAACTCCGGGATTTCTTGCTAAGTTGTGTAGAGATTGGGAGAATGAGGCAAAAAAATGTCCTGATGATGTACGATTAGTAATAACACGCTTTGGGATAGTCTTATCTGAAGATGGAGGAGCTTTAAAAACAATTATTGATAAACAAAAACACACACCATTTTCTATTGTAATAGGATCTGGCAAACAACCCTTTCCATACATAAACCTTCAAGATTTATGTAACAGGATGTATATGATTATCAATCAAAAAAACATAAAAGGGGTGCAAAACTTCGTTTCAGACGAATTAATTACACAAAAAGAACTCGCCTTAAAATTAAAAAAAGAGTATCATAAACTAATGTTGCTCCATATCCCCAAAGTATTTTTCAAGATACTTTACGGAGATGGAGCATCATTTATTGTTGGCGGACAACGCGTTCGTAGGTAACCTAGTAGTTCGTAGTTTCTGGAGAGAAATTAGCCCAACCTGCTGTCCAATCGTCTGCTGCTGATGATGATTTGAAAGCACCTATATAATCCACTTTGTCGAAGAATGAATCTGCTAGTTTAGCATCTGTAAATAAGTTGCTACGGTTAAGTAATATACTTCCTGCATTAGGAGCAAAAGATGAACTTAAATTAAGATCTGTCAAAGATGCATCTGCAGTATTTCCAAAAGCTGAATTTTTGAAGAAAGTAGCTGAGAAAGATTCTCTTGTTTCACCATCTGCAATTGTTGAATTGTTTGAATACAAATCTTTGAAAGATTTATTTTTGTCACTTCCTAAAATTGTCATTGATGAGAAAACAATATTTTTAAGAGATAAGTCACCAGCAGTTGCACTCTCTTGTGTTTGAGAACCTTTATCATTCTCAATAATAATTCCTACAGGGAATCCAACAAACAGAGAGTTGAAACAGTTTAATCTAGAGCTTCTTCTGATTTGGATAGCAGATTGATATTGTCCAAGTTTAGAACCGTTATTAGGATTAAACTTACCGCCATCAATATAAGAAGGCGTATTTTCAAAAGCAGGATCTTGAGTTACCGGGCCAATAATAGTAATGTTAGAAAAGATAGGTGAAGTGAAAGGAGCTATCGCAGAACCCTCAGCATTATTATCAGATTCAAAACCGTTAGACACAGAGTTATCAGCAATTTTTGGATCTCTTATAGATAGCAGATATTGTAATTTTCCGCTAAATCCGTTATCTGTATCAAAATCATCATCCCAACCTTTGTAAGCAATAAGATATTTAGCATTTACAGCTCCACCAAACCACTCAAAAGAGTCATCATTACAATATGATACTTGGATATGATCTATTTTTGTTCCGTTACCAACCGAACCCATAGTAAGGCCGTTGATCTCTTGATCTGTATTGAACGGATAACCCGCAAACTCAATTCTTGCATAAGATAGCACACCTGAATTATCGCTGTCATCAGATCCGCCATGCTTACTGCGAGGGCCACCTTCGATAATCATTTCGCTTTTATTATTTTTTGCTTTACCACAAATAATCACACCACCCCAATCTCCCGGCTTTCTAGAACCAACAGGTTGATTAGATGTAAATACGATAGGTGCTTCTTTGGTACCTTGCGCATTTATTTTACCACCTCTTTCTACAATCAAAGCTGCTTTAGTCTCTTTATCACCTTTGATTACCGTACCCGGCTCAATTGTAAGAGTTGCACCTTCAGTTACATAAACCCAACCTTTAAGGGTATATGTACCTTTTTTAATAGTATGAGAACCGATCACCTCAAATTCTTGATCACCATTACCTATCTCATTAGTATTGAAGATAATTTGTTGTTGATCATCACCACCCTCAGGTAAGGTATCCTTACTACAAGAGGCAATACTTAGGGAGCCCGCTGCAAAAAGAGCAACAGAAACTAGTTTGAAAATCTTTTTCATAAAATTATTTGTTAAAAAGTTAATTGAATACTTAGTGAATATGAAGAACCGGGATTAAACTGTTTCGAAACTTGTTTCCTTTCAACAATTTTCGAATTAGAATCATAAAATCTCGGGAATTGTGCAAAGACAACTTTCTGAGCTAATATATCTTTGGCATTGAACTTTAAGGTAACATGCTTTCCGATAGATTTTGAGACTACAAAATCTATAATATCACGTGGCATCTCATAGGTATCAGGCACATCATTATTTATATTAGACTCCGTACTGGTATCAACTCTACCAATCCCCACAATTCTTTTCCCAATTCTGTTATATAATGCTCCGATTTGTAAACCCACAGCAGGAACATCATAGAATAATGATGCATTTATAAGGTAAGGTGATTGCCCTTGCATAGGACGATCCTTCTCCAAGCTGCTTTGTTTATCAAATAAGACTTTACTTTTAATAAAAGAAGCGTTAAAACCAACTGAAAAATTGGACAAACCTATAAAACCTAAATTTTTTCTTATGTCAATTTCAACGCCATAGTTGTTTGCTGAGTTTGCATTCTCAAAAGTATAAGTATATGATCCACCGGCATCTAGATATGTCCACTCAATAGGATTTTTGAAATGTTTGTAGAATAAAGCTACCGAAATATACTCTTTTGCAGTAATGTACCACTCATATTTAAGATCCAGATTATTAACAATTGCAGGTTTAAGATCGGGGTTACCTTTAACATCCGAGAAGAGGTTAAAATCATAATACACACTAGGAGAAACCTCTCTGAACTCCTGCCTGTTGGTTGAGATACCATAAGCAAATCTTAATATTTGGTTCTCTTTAATATCATAAGCCAGATTCAAAGATGGGAACACATTAAACTGATCATAATCACGATCTTTTGTATTGGTACCCTGGATAGATGTAAAACTTGTAAGAGTCATTTGCCTAGCTTCTAACCTTGCTCCGGCATTTACCCTGAACTTGCCCATAGGAAAATTAACCTGAGCATAAAATGCTTCCAACATATCTTTTCCTTTGTAGCTATTCCTGTTATCAGTATCATCTGCAAGATATAACTTATTATCTGCCAAATACTTTTCTGTAAGAATCTCTGTAACAGGATCTAAATATCTGAAATCATCAGGTAGATTCGATTGATCAAATCTATACGCATAGTTCTTCGCATTATACTCTCTGGTTCTATACTCATAATATGCTCCAACTTTAAATTCAATTGGTTTAGAGGTATTTTTTAGAGGATTATTAAATAACTTCTTATAATTTGCACCCGCAGTAATTATATTTTCCTCCAACTTAGTCCAGTCCTTAGTGATTTCATTCTGATCGATACCCATTAATCCGAAATATTTATCACCTACAAATGTATTTTGCTCTCTGTTGATAATTCTTCTGTCGGGATCATTTTTAGAAGCAAAAGAGTAGCTCACATTCCAATCAATAAGATCATCTCCCCCACTCATTACACTCTTACGAAGTATATGCTCACCAGCAAGTTGTCCTGTGTATATTGTACGAGTGCTGTTAAGATACTCATATTTCTCCTGATCATAACGGGAGCTTATATCTTGCCACCCTTCACGATTTGTGTATTTGGAAACGGTAGATTGATTAAATAAGTTTCTTATTAATATCTTATTATTCCCCCACATATATGTCCCGTTTAATAAAGCTCCTAGCTTAGAAGATGCTGTATTAATATTATCTGTATAATCATATAAATACTCAGGCTTATCCTCTACCCTATTATATACACCATATCTGGAGTTTTTCATATCATCAACAATTCTATACTGGTATGAATAATCAGCAGAAGCAGTTATACCCAATACATTACCATTTTTGAGATTTGATACTTTATTGAACTGAACAGCACCTTTTTGATCGGGGATAGGTGTGATATCCTTTAAGTTCCAATTATTTTTATTGATTGACACAAAGTTCTTAAATCCCGTAGAGGTGTTTACACCTGTAGAGTATTGTAAATCAATATTATCTTTAGAGGGGATACTTTTTGACTGGATTTTTAAGAAGCCGCCTGAGAATTCGGCAGGTAGATCTGCACCGGGGCTCTTAACAATTAGAATGTTCTCTATCTGTGAGGTTGGGATCATATCGAAAGAGAATGATCTGGTATCGGGGTCGCTGGAAGGGACGCTGGAATTATTAAGCCAAACATTGTTGTACCTTTGTGGAAGCCCCCTTATTACTATATATCTATCATCTAAAATCGATATTCCGGGAACTCTTTTTACCACTTCGGCAGCATTTTTATCAGGAGTCTTAGACATCTCATTACTTGATACCGCGCTCATTACTACCGCCGATGTTCTTACAGCATTTATAGCACTCAACTCCGTATTTTCCCGCTTTATACTCTGGACTACCACTTCATTCAGTAAGTTAAAATCCTCTTCCATCTGAGCATCTATTACCAGCGGTGAAGCTGTGGGAGATTTTGTTAAATCTGTATTCTCAATCACTAGATCTTTATATGTTAAGCATACAAACTTTATAGTATATTTTCCTTTAGGGATATTTACAATTTCATACTCTCCGTTTTCATCTGTAGAAGTACCTTTATTAAGCTGTTCGATTATTACGCTTGCTCCCGGCACAGGTTGGTTGTCTGATTTTTGCACCACTTTTCCTTTAATTTTAAAGTGCTCTTTTTCATTCGCATAAGCATCCGCGACAAATAGTATGCTTAAGTTTAATAGTGTTAAAAATAACAAATAGGTTTTTCTTTTTTGATTCATAATAAGGTTATAAAATTCATCTATGTTTCGCCGGCAAAAGTATTGTAGAGATGTTACATCGGGGTTAAGAAGCGGTTAAATGAAGACTAACAAAATATTGCAAATAATAAATTTTAATTAAGTTTTGGTTATCTCATTTCAATTACAAAAATTAGTTTTACCTTTGTGAACTATCACCTCTTACCAAAACACTATTTAGATGGAAAATTATAAAGTTCTTATTGTAGATGACGAAGAGGATATTTGTGAGATTCTCCAATATAACCTTTCGCAGGCAGGATTCGCTGCCGATATCGCTCATAGTGCAGAAGAAGCTCTATATAAAATGAAAAACCGATACGATATCCTATTATTAGATATAATGATGGATGGTATCAGTGGATTAAAACTGGCTCAACTATTAAGAGACGAATACAATAATGACATTCCAATAATATTTATTTCTGCATTGGATACAGAATCAGATATAATTAACGGATTCAATAAAGGTGGTGATGATTACATTGCAAAACCTTTCTCGGTAAAAGAAGTAATAGCGAGAGTAAAAGCAGTAATGAATAGATGTCAGAAAGAATCGGGAAATATTGAAAAGAAATCCATCAAGGCAAATTCCGAAGAAAATGACTTACAGGCGAAAGAGAAAGAAAATAGTACTTTTGAATATAAAACTCTCGCAATAGACACTGAGTCAAAAAGAGTATATATTGATAAGATAGAGATTGTTCTTACCAAAAAAGAATTTGAAATACTCAATTTATTAACATCCAATAAGAGTAAAATATTCTCCCGTGAAGATATTCTCAAACTTGTATGGAAAGATGAATCATATGTTTTGGAGAGAACAGTAGATGTGCACATTGCAAGGCTAAGAAAGAAGCTTCTTCAATATGGAGAGCTGATTATAAATCGTTCAGGATACGGTTACTCAT
>CAZYQA010000096.1:0-7767 GCA_964649555.1 uncultured Muribaculaceae bacterium | reverse complement strand
CATCCGGGATACGGCTTACCCATTCAAGTTTATAAATTGTATCACCTGGTTTTCCACCATCAGGTGTTGTCCCCTCTTTGCTACAAGCTATTGTAACAATAGCGATAAAAGCTGCTAGTAAAAATTTTATTTTTTTCATAATTATTATTTTTTATATCCTATTTTATTTCTTTTTGTAACATTATTTGTGCTCTGTTTTGCTGAGAGCTCAGCCAATGCCCGGTTGATCAGATCTAGCTGCATTGCGGTGTCCTCGTTAATATCGTTGTAATCTTTGAAAACATCTTCGATATATTCTTTAAGCTCTGCAATCTCACTTTTAAGTTGCGATATTTCCAAGTTTGGAGCTACCGGAGCAGAAAGGTATCTTCGCATGGCCACAAAGGCGTTCATAATATCAATACTTACTTGTATAGCTATTGGCGATTTTAGTGCGGCAGACAACATTGCTACACCTTGTTCTGTAAATGCAAAAGGGAGTTTTCTGAGCCCCTGTTTAATTGATTTGGATATCACAATTTGTGATTTCCAAATTTTATACTCCTCCTCATTCAGTTGAAACATAAAGTTTGACGGGAAGCGTTCAATATTCCTTTTCACGGCTTGATTCAACACCCTAGTTTCCACCTGATACAGTTTTGCCAAATCACGATCCAGCATTACCTTCTGACCTCGAATTTCATAAATTTTATTTTGAATAATCTCAATTTCCATAGCTCTCTCCTCTATCTTTTAAATCCAATTCTATTTCTTTTTATTGTCTCTCTAATATTTTGTTTTGCTGAGAGTTCAGCTAATGCCTGATTGATCAAATCCAATTGCATAGCAGTGTCTTCGTTGATATCATTATAATCTTTGAACACATCTTCGATATACTCTTTAAGCTCAGCAATCTCGCTTTTAAGTTGTGTCACTTCTAAATTCGGAGCTGCCGGAGCAGAAAGGTATCTTCGCATGGCCACAAAGGCACGCATAATATTTCTATTAATATCGATTGCTATGTCACTCCTTAATACAGATGACAGCATTGCTACCCCAAGCTCAGTAAAAGCATATATAGAATATCTATTTCCTCCTTTATTTGAGATCACAATTTGTGATCTCAGGTTGATTATTAGTGAGTTATACTCACTATTTGTTAGCTCAAACATAAAATCCTCTCCCTCAAAGCGTTCAATATTTCTTTTTACTGCTTGATTCAGCACCCTAGTTTCCACCTGATACAGCTGAGCTAAATCTCTATCCAGCATCACTCTTTGTCCGCGTATCTCATAAATCTTGTTTTGAATAACCTCTAGTTCCATATCTCTCTACACAATAAAAAAATCATCGCCCAAATATAAGGACAATGATTTTTATGAATGTTTCATATTGTAAATGAATAGCTAAACCCTAAAATAAATATACGAAACTGCAGCTAATGCGGCTGTTTCAGTTCTCAGCCGCGATTCTCCAAGATGAATTGGGATAAACCCTTTTTCAAGAGCAAGCTCAATCTCACGCATAGAAAAATCCCCTTCAGGCCCAATCAATAAAGTAATTTTGGGAATACCGCCATTAAGCGTGCTTAAATACTCCTTAAGAGCGCTCGGTAAAGAGAATTTTCTCTCCTCCTCGCAAAAAGCAATAAGCTTAAGCCCCTCATGCTCGCTAGATATAAAATCAATAACAGAAACTTGCTCTGCCAAAATAGGGAACTTAGCCTTCAAAGATTGCTTTGCAGCAGAAACTATCACCCTTTCACATCTCTCCGGTTTAATGATTTTTCTCTCAGAATGCTCTCCGATAATTGGGACAAATTTGTCAATTCCTATCTCAGTAGCCTTCTCCATAAACCACTCATACCTATCCATATTCTTAGTTGGGCAAACCGCCATTGTGAGAGAGTAATTATGCCCTCCAAAATTGCTATGCACCTCTAAAATCTCACATATAACCTCTTTTTTAGCAATGCTGCTAATCGCTGTAAGATACATATTTCCTTCGCCGTCAATAATATTAATTTTATCCCCCTCCTTATGTCTTAAAACGCTTGCGCAATGCTTAGATTCCTGTTCTCCAAGAATAGCAATGTTTCCATTAATATCCGATGTGTAAAAAAGCTCCATAATCAGTTATTTTGCGCAAATATAACTATTTTGTACATTTGTAAGTTATAATAAAACTGTTCAAATTAAATCGCACTTCAAAATGAGCCAAATAAAAAGCACTCGTTATGTAGCACTGGATGTACTCAGAGGTATGACAGTAGCTGGAATGATATTAGTAAATAACCCAGGATCATGGGGACACATATTTCCGCCATTAAAGCATGCAGCTTGGGCAGGATGTACACCCACAGACTTGGTTTTCCCATTCTTTTTATTTGTAGTGGGAGCTGCAATGGCATTCTCATTTGCAAAATATAGCGAGAGTTTAACACCGGATAGCGTAAAAAAACTATTAAAAAGAGGATTCTTAATCTTTATCGTAGGATACGGATTAAACGCATTCCCATTCTATCCGTACAATCCAAATCCAGAGTTGAGCTTCTTTGGAAACATAGTCAATCATTTTGAGAATGTAAGAGTATTCGGGGTACTACAAAGAATAGCAATGTGTTATGTAATAGGAGGATTCCTTGCATTATGGCTAAGAAGCACAAAGAAAATACTTATCTCAATGGGAGTATTGATGTTTGCACACTGGCTACTATTATGGTTGATAGGCGATTCTTCAGCAGAGCTAATCAATGGAGCAAGTGGAGTATTATCACTTAAAGGACAAGGGGCAGGAGCGATAGATGTAGCAATCGTAGGGGCAGACAGAGTATATAGAGGATTTGGATTACCATTTGATCCGGAAGGATTAGTAGGAGCGTTATCAGGTGCTTGTACAGTACTTTTAGGATTCTTGATAGGAAATAGAATACGAACAAATAGCAATAAAATAGATGTAGTAGCACAATTATACACTATCGGATTATTCTGCCTTGGAATAGGGCTAATTTGGAGTATTTGGATGCCAATTATAAAAGCATTATGGACTGGATCGTATGTATTTTATGCAGGTGGATGGTGCATAATAATGCTAGCATTCTTCATTTACTTTATAGATATAAAAGGAAAAGAAAAAATCTTTACTCCATTTAAAGCTATGGGAATGAATCCATTATTTGCATTTGTAATGGCAGCACTATTTGCAAAAATCTTAGGAAGAGTAATTACATGGACATCAACAACTATCTCAGCAACAGGAGAGGTAATTGAGAAAAAATGGAGTGTGCTATCATGGTTCTACAACAATGTGTGCGTGGCAATTGTGGGAGAAAACAACAATATGTCATCTCTAATATTCGCACTTGTATATGTAGCAATCTTCACACTAATGGCAATGTGGCTATACAGAAAGAAAATCATAATTAAACTTTAATACCATAACAAAGTCTAAAAGAAATGGCATACATAGGTTTAATATCAGACACACATTGCATCTTTGATGAAAAACTAAAATCATTCTTAGAGCCGGTTGATACGATTTGGCACGCAGGTGATTTTGGGAATATAGAAACAGTTGATGCGATAGCCAAGTTTAAACCGCTTGTAGGAGTGCATGGAAACTGCGATGATACTAAAATAAGATCGTGCCAGCCCTATATCCAAAGCTTCACAATAGAGGGGATGAAAATACTAATGATGCATATCGGAGGATATCCTGGCAGATACGATTACAAAGCGATGCAGCTCATAGATGCGCACACGCCAGATATTTTTATCTGCGGACACTCTCATATCTTGAAGGTGATAAACGATTCAAAAAGAGATATGCTTGTAATAAATCCAGGAGCCGCAGGAATACAGGGATTCCACAATGTAAGGACAGCACTAAGATTCAAAATAGAAAACGGAAAGATCCATAGCATGGAAGTGGGGGAATGGGAAAGGAAACTAAACACATAAATAATATATTTTAATCAATGAAAAAACTATTTTTTATAATTTTATCAATGGCAATTTGCTTATCAATGCAGGCACAACAGACACCTGTTACAAAGGCAAATTATGATTTAGCAGAGCAATTCTCGGCTAAAAAAGTGAACCAGATGGTATTCTCTACGCAAGTAAAACCAAACTGGTTTAAGAATTCAAACAAATTTTGGTACAGCTATAAAACCCCAAATGGAACAGAATACTATATTGTAGATCCTGTAGCAAAAACAAAGCGTCAAATATGGAATATGGGCAAACTTGCATCTCAGATTACAGAGATTGTAAAAGACCCATTTGATGCACAACACTTACCAATTCAAAATCTGACATTAAAAGATGACAAAAACTTTGAATTCGAGATAAAAAGCACAATCAAAGTTCCTAAAAAAGCAAAACCGGGAGAAAAAGCACCAAAACCGGGCGAGAAGGAGAATAAAGTATTCAAATTCAGCTACGATATAGCTACTGGAAAACTTGCAGACATCACAGATATAGAAGCTGAAGATAAATACCCAACATGGGCAAACATATCTCCAAACGGAAAATATGTAATCTTTGCAAAAGACTTCAACCTATGGTATATGGATGAAGCAAACTTCCAAAAAGCAATCAAAAACGAAAAAGACTCAACTATCGTAGAGCATCAGCTTACAACAGATGGAACAAAAGACTTCCCTTACGGTAGAGGAAGCTCCGATCCATATATGAGCAAAGAGGATAGAGAAAAAAGAGTGGGATGTTCAGTAGCATGGTCACCGGATTCTAAAAACTTTGCATATACACGTTCTGATGCGTCAGGCGTAAAAGATATGTGGGTAATCAACCACCTAGCAAATCCACGCCCAAAACTAGAAGCATACAAATACCAAATGCCGGGTGAGCCAAGCCCAATATCTTACCTATACATCTTCGATTTTGAAAATAAAACATTCAAAAATATATTTGTAGATGCATTCAAAGATCAAGGTGTTAGGGTACTATACAAAGAGAAGAAACAAGTAAACGCTTACGATAAATATACCCCTGCAATTTGGATGGGAAATAACGATTTATTCTATTTTACAAGAACAAGTCGTGACCTAAAAAGGGTAGATGTTTGTGCAGTGGATGTAAAAACAAACAACGTATCAGTAATTATCGAAGAGCGCTTAAACACTTATGTTGAGACAAGAAACTTAAAACTTGTAAACAACGGAACAGAGCTAATCCAATGGTCTGAAAGAGACGGTTGGGCTCACCTATACCTTTACGGAGCAAACGGACAGCTAAAAAATAAAATCACCGAGGGAGAATACCACGTTGAGAATGTATTAGCAGTAGATGAGGCAAAAAGAGTAATCTATTTCATCGCAAATGGTAAAGAGCCGGGTAACCCATACTACACATACCTATACAGTGTAAACTTTGATGGAAGCAACTTAAAACTTCTTACTAAAGGGGACTACGACAACCTAATCGAAATGAATGATGATGGAAAATACTTTGTAGATAACTACTCAAGAGTAGATGCAACTCCAAAATCAAAACTAATGGATAGCAACGGAAATCTAATAATGGATTTAGAGACTGCAGATTTATCTCAACTATTCGCAAGAGGCTACAAATTCCCTGAGATATTCAAAGTAAAAGCAGGTGACGGCGTAACCGACCTATACGGAGTAATGTACAAACCATTCGATTTTGACTCAACAAAAGTTTACCCTATCATCGAGTACGTTTACCCGGGTCCTCAAACCGAAGCAAACAATAGCTCATGGAGCAAAAGCATGGATAGAGTTGACAGATTAGCTCAATTAGGATTCATCGTAGTAACCGTAGGTAACAGAGGTGGACACCCTAACAGATCTAAATGGTACCATAACTTCGGCTACGGCAACCTAAGAGATTATGGTTTAGAAGACAAAAAAGTAACCGTACAACAATTAGCAGCAAGGCACAAATTCATCAACGGAAACAAAGTGGGAATCCACGGACACTCAGGTGGAGGATTCATGTCTACAGCCGCTATTCTAAAATACCCGGATTTCTTCACAGCAGCCGTATCATCAGCAGGTAACCACGATAACAACATCTACAACCGCTGGTGGAGTGAGCAACACCACGGAATCTTAGAAGAGATATCCGAGAAAGGTGACACGACCTTCAAATATAATATCACCAACAACCAACAAATCGTTAAAAACCTAAAAGGTCACTTAATGCTTGTAACCGGAGATATCGACAACAACGTACACCCAGCAAACACTTACAGAGTCGTAGACGCTCTAATCAAAGCAAACAAACGCTTCGAGTTAGTAGTACTTCCTGGCCAACGCCATGCATTTGGTGACATGACCGAATACTTCTTCTGGAAGATGGGGGATCATTTTGCTAGGTATTTGATTGGTGATTTTGAGAATGGTACTGATATTAAGCAGATGAACAACAACTAAAAATCTGATATGGTGGTATTTTTAGCGTTATGCTTGCTCTAAAATTGCTCATTTACTTAGGTAAACTGCGCATTTTCTCGCGGCGCATGCCTTAAAAATCCTCACCATATCAAATTTTTACAGATGTACATATAAAAATGAGTGTCTCGATTGAGGCACTCTTTTTTTGTAATGTAAAGTGAATATAGCTATACACCTTTTTTAACGTAGGGAGCGTATTTTGTGTACAGGTATAGGGTAAGCGAGTGAAAGTGATGATAGCCGTACAGGATTAGCGCTGTGTAGGGTTGTTTGGGTGTACGGCTATAGGGGGGAGTAATAGATAGTGGGGTAGCTGTACACATTTCTTATTGTGGAGAGCGGAATTTGTGTACAAGTATGTTCTTATAATTTTTGTCCAGTTTTTTGTTTAATTACTGTACATTTTTTAGTACGCCCGGCATGTGTATAATCTAACGGATGTAAGTGCCCAACACACCAAAATAGTGGTAAATGTCTAGCCTAAGGCAAGGGTGCCCATCGTGATGTGGAATCTGGAGGAAGCCAGCGGCAAAAGTGTAGGGGTAAGGTTGCAAAACAAACCAAAGCCCAATAACTATTCGAGACTATACACAGTAAATCTAGCGGGTATAAGGTGGAAAGATTATATACTTATTTGGAGATGTATCACAAATGTGTTTAGACAATTATTTGCAACCAACACGGAATAAAGCTTGTTATGAGAAGTCAGCTGATGCCATAGTACCGAATTACTAGCTGATTTGGGAAGGACTAGACCTTGCAGTTTGGGAGTAAATGAATGTTACCCTCAGTGAGTGATGACAGCAGAAAAAAGTACCGAAGATGTACTTGCTAATTTAAAAAGAAATAGGGCGGAACCTGAAAACAATAACAAACACATCAGTGCCGATGTCAAAGCATGGAACAGCCGTATGCCGAACGGCACGTATGGTGGTGTGAGAGGTCGAAAACGAAAGTAAGAAAAAACTACCGACTTTCGTTTTCTCCTACTCGATTTTATATGGGTAGAGGAGGGAGCTGTGAGGGATTTTAATAGTGAGGAGTGTTTTCTTAGCACAGGTATGTTTTTGGCAATCTCTAATCTTTTTAAATGTAAATGCAGGCTGAGAAATCCATTCTGAACCTGCAACATACATAATTATAAAAATTTAACCTTATTTTAGTTATAATATCTCATCAGGTAGTTCGGTGCATTTAGTATATACAGATATATCCGAAGCATCTTTAACTGAGATCCATGTCATTTGATCGTTGGTAATTGATATATAATAATCGCTACTCCAATAACCACCCTCACACAGTATCACACCCTCTTTTTTCGCACTACATAAAAAGGGATATTGCAA
>CAZYQA010000095.1:0-7827 GCA_964649555.1 uncultured Muribaculaceae bacterium | reverse complement strand
ACAAAACTAAATTTTACGATTATCCATTTTAGTGTAAAAACATAATATTTACTACGACCGTATTACGGAATCGTAAATCGTAGTAAAATCGTATAATGATGAGCATCAGAGAGTTTCTCTGGTGCTCATTACGGTTATTGGCAATCCTTTGATACTCAATATACCTTTGCAACGTCGACAAGATACAGCCTATGCGCAAGGCTAATTGTTTCATTTCAAATTTATATTAATCATGGATTATCAAAATCTAAAAAACAAGCCTTTGTGGCAGATGACAGGCGAGGAGTTTTTACAGCTCACCGCAGAAAATGGAGTTTCAACAACTCCTGCATCCTCTGTTGTTGTAGATACTACAAAGAAACAACACGTGTATGGTCTATCGGGAATAGCATCACTATTTGGTTGCTCACTACCTACTGCCAATCGAATTAAGAAAAGTGGTAAGATAGATCGTGCTATCACTCAGATAGGACGCAAAATCATTGTTGATGCAGAACTAGCACTTGAATTAGCAGGTCGCAAAACAGGTGGGAGGTAGTTATGGCAGAGGAAAAATATATCCGAGTCGGAACTACCCTCTACAAGATTGTGCAACAGCCATTACAGAATGGTGAAATAAGAGAGTGTCGTAAGGTGTGGGGGTATGAAACCCTACGCCAAGACCACTCTAAGGATTTCATCTCTCAAATTGAGAAATATGATGGTTTCTGTTGCGTTCCCGACCATATCAACTATAAACGCACAATTGGCACATTTCTAAATGATTATGAGCCGATAGATATTACACCTATGCAAGGGATATTCCCAAAAATAGAAAAATTTCTACGCCATATCTTTGGCGAACATTATGAGATGGGTTTAGATTACCTACAACTGCTATATACCAAGCCTTTACAGCGATTGCCAATATTGTTGCTTGTTTCTCAGGAGCGTAACACAGGCAAAACGACCTTTCTGAATATGCTCAAAGCTATTTTCGGAGCAAATATGACCTTTAACACAAACGAGGATTTCCGCTCGCAGTTCAACTCTGACTGGGCTACAAAACTTATTGTGGCTGTTGATGAGGTGTTACTTGACCGCAGGGAGGATTCTGAACGTATCAAGAATCTAAGTACAGCACGTAGTTATAAATCAGAATCTAAAGGTAAAGACCGAAATGAGGTTGAGTTCTTCGCTAAATTTGCGTTATGTTCTAATAATGAGCTGAACCCTATCTATATAGAACAGGGCGAAACTCGTTACTGGGTGCATAAGGTCCCGTCGATTGAAGGTGACAACCCCAATCTTCTCCATGAGATGAAAAAGGAGCTACCAGCATTACTTTACTATCTGCTTCATCGCCAACTTTCTACCGAGTGCGCTAGTCGTATGTGGTTTGACCATAAGTTACTTATAACCGATGCACTTCGCAAAATCATTGATCATAACCGAAATAAGATTGAGAATGAGATGCTTCATATCTTACGTGATATAATTGAGATAAAGGGCAATGAGGAGTACCGCTTCTGTATTAATGATATGGCGTGGATGCTAGAGATGAGGGGGCATCGCACAGATCATAGTTTTATTAGGCGAATATTGCAACAACGTTGGAAGTTGAAACCAAAAGAATCTGGATACTACGCAGCCGAGCGACTGAACTTTGACGGTAGTTTGGATAGAATGCCATCACGCACAGGGCGATGTTATGCAGTTACACGAGAAATTTTGGATGAAATTGTGTGAGGTTGTGAGATTATATTTTTATTTCACTGTAAATAAAGTATTTATGAAACTCACAAATCTCACACAAAATCCTTACACTTCTCACAAATAGCAGGTAATTTACCTCGCACCTCACAAATGAAATATTTTGTGAGAAATATGTGAGGCGTGTAAGTAATTATCAAATAGAGAGTTATGTAATATTTCTCACAACTTAACAAAAAATTGAGAGCAGAGCTGAACTTGTTCGAGCTATGCCGAAATGTAGTGAGGAAGACGAAGTCAATCTTACAAAAATTAATAATATGAAAAACGTTAAAGATATTTTAATAAAAAAATTCCTTACTGAACGAGGAATTACTCCTATACAAGAGCGTGTAGGGTATGGAATGTACCTATCTCCATTTAGAACTGAAAGCAAACCATCATTCAAAGTAGACTATAATCTAAATCTATGGTACGACTTTGGACTGGGCGAGGGTGGCTCAATCATCGACCTTGTGATGAGATTAGATAATCTCTCTTTTCACGAAGCTGCAACAAAATTAGAACGAGGAGATTTTTCATCTCACTGGGTTCAATTTACGGTACTAGCTAAACCAACCGAGTCGTCAATTAAGATAACCAAAGTAGCAGATATAACCAACTCTCATCTTTTGGACTATCTAAGAAGTAGAGCGATAGACATTAATATCGCTAGGCACTACTGCAAAGAGGTGCATTACTCTAATAACGATAAAAATTATTATGCCGTTGGTTTTGCTAACGATAGTGGTGGTTGGGAACTTCGTAACGAATATTTTCAAGGGAGCTGCTCCCCGAAAGTTCCAACAATCATAAAAGGTGGTACGAATTCCACAATCTTATTTGAGGGTTTTATAAATATGCTGTCATATATGACCTTACAAAAATCAGTAGACACAGTGAATAATGTTTGTGTACTTAACTCTGTGAATAATCTCCGCAAAGCCGAATCATTTCTAAAAACACAACACTCTATCCATTGCTTTTTAGATAATGACGAAGCAGGGCGAAAGTCTCTATCAATAATTAATAGTTGGGGTGTTGAGATGGTAAATCATTCAAACCTCTACAAAGATTTCAACGACCTAAACGACTATCTAAAGAGTAAAAATCAAGTTCAAAAGCCACCTCAGAGAGGTAGAAAGATGAAATTTTAGTAACCAACATTAGACCATCTAGATTTATTATAGCGAGTATGTGTTAATGTGGGACATTAACTCTCTTTTCGCCCGTGCGGCTCGCACAATCCCGATGGTCTGAAGTTTAAAAATCAATGTAATGAAACAGATAGCAAATAGAAATAAAAATGGTCGCCCTAAGAAACCAATAACCGAAGTTAGAGAGTATTTTATAAAGGTGCGACTCAATACCGAAGAGTATTATTCCACCAAAGCTAAGGCGAGCCAAGCAGGTATGACAGTGAGCGATTATATCCGTGCGACACTCAAAAACTCAGTAGTAAAAGAGCGGTTCGGCAAAGAGCATAATCACCTAATTTTACATCTAACAAATGCACTAAATAATCTCAATCAACTCACAAAACGAGCGCACCAAGTTGGTTATTTTGCAGTGGATAGAGAGCTAGAGCCATTAGTTTCCAATATAAATAACACCATAAAACAGATAGAATATGATGGCTAATATTACGCAAGGGACATCATTTGCCAAAGCGGTAAACTATGTTTTAAATCGAGATGAGTCTTACATTATGACCCTCAAAGGTATCAGAAATGGGAGCAAACAAGAGATGATTCACAGTTTCGAGACACAAGCAAGGCTCAACCCAATCACCAAGCCTGTGGCCCATATCTCGCTCAACTTCTCCAAAGAGGATAGCCACCACTTGACCGATGAAAAGATGATGCACATCGCTCAAGTGTATATCAAGAAAATGGGCTATGACAACACCCAAGTCCTAATGATTCGCCATACTGATAGAGAACATCCACACCTGCACCTAATACTCAATCGAGTTGATTTTGATGGCAAACGTATCTCTGATAGAAATGAGCGAGTTCGCAATATCAAGGTGACGCAAGAGCTTACACACAAGCACAGACTTTTCATCTCATCGGGTAAGGATAATGTAAAACGGCATCGCCTAAAAGGTAAAGAAAAGACTAGATACGAGATAAATGATGCACTTGAAAAGCATCTGCCAAATTGCAAGTCATGGCAAGAGCTAAAGGATAAATTAGCTCGTGAGGGTATCGGTATCGAGTTCAAATACAACGGCTCTACCAACCAAGTTCAGGGGGTGAAATTCTTAAAAGACAACCTAACATTCAACGGTTCAAAAGTAGATAGAAAATTTAGCTACTCAAAAATAGATTTCACCCTACGCCAAAATGCAAAAGTAGAGCATGAGTATCAACAGGAGCAAAAACATCAAACGGATAATAATTTCTCAATGAGTCTAGGTTTATTTGACCTACCGCAGAGTGGAAATGACATTGAGGAAGATATGTTTCGCCACCAAATGCAGAAAAAGAAGAAAAAACGAGGAGTAAGATTTTAAAATTTAGAACATGAACAATCAAGTAATAATTGAGATGCTCAAAAAGCAGGAGCAGACTCTACAACAGCTAAAAAAAGAGCTATCAAGCCCACAACCCGTCAACAAAGAGGTAGATTTAGAGCAGATTAACAACCTCAGTGAGCAACTACAAACCTCCATCACCAAAATTGATGGAGTAGTAGAGGAGGCACGCAAACCTATAATCAGCGAAAGAAAACTTACCTTAGAGATCCAATCCAAAGGCACACTAGGGCTATTAATTGGAATGTTTACAGCAATAGTTTTGCTCGCCATCACCACCAACAAAGCCTTAACACCTAACCAAAGCCAGCAAGACAACGACTTAAAGTATCGCTACATCAAAATGAAAGGCGAAGCCACTCCAGCGACAATTTTAGAGTTAGAAACCGCTTTTGAACTAGAGCGAGACAATGCTAAAATCCGCCAAATGTTCAAAACGGTTAAAGAATACGAAGAAACAGTCCACAAGCGAGCGATCTTAGACGAACAAGCGCGCCTCAAACAGCAAGAGTCCAACAGGCTCAACCAAGAGGCAACCAAGCTAAAGAAAAAGTAGCATTATATAAAGTAGCTTTGGTATATTCAACCGAAGCTACTTTTGTAATCTGATCAAAAATAACAATAAAAATACAGTAAAAGTGTACAAGGTATCTGAAAAAACAATATCTTTGTATATTACATCTATTTTAAGCAGTAATATGGAGGATATCAACAGAATTAAGGTTGTCTTAGTTGAGACAAAGAAGACTGGCAAATGGTTGGCGGAACAGCTTGGTAAAGACCCTGCTACCATTTCAAAATGGTGCACAAACTCAATTCAGCCATCTATTGAAACATTGGATAAAATTGCCAAAGTATTAAATGTAGATAGGCGAGAATTGCTAAACAAGAGTATGAAATGAAAAACGAGAAACTGACAAGGAAAGAAATAATTGACACTCGGCTTAAACAAGCTGGGTGGAATGTTGCTGACCGATCTCAGGTAATTGAAGAGTTTGATATCATTGTAGATGCAGATTTAGTCCATGAAGCTACAACTCCATACGCTGGTCATCAGTATAGCGATTATGTATTACTGGCAAAGACTGGAAGCCCATTGGCAGTTGTCGAGGCTAAAAAATCAGCCGCTGATGCAAATGTAGGAAAAGAACAAGCCAAACAATATTGCTATAATATAAAAAAACAACTAAGTTGTGAATTGCCATTTTGTTTCTATACGAATGGGCATGATATTTATTATTGGGATCTGGAGAACTATCCCCCTCAAAAGACATTTGGATTTCCAACAAGAGATGATCTTGAAAGATATGCATACATAAGGCAAAAAAGAAAACCTTTGTCAGGAGAGTTGATAAATGCAAAGGTTGCGGGTAGAGACTATCAGATTGGCGCAATAAGGGCTGTGCTTGAGGCTATTGAAAAAAAGAAACGTAGATTTCTATTAGTTATGGCTACAGGAACAGGAAAGACACGCACGTGTATTGCTCTTGTTGATGCTCTTATGAGAGCAGGTTGGGCAGAACGTGTGTTGTTCTTAGTTGACAGAATAGCTCTTCGAGATCAAACATTAGATGCTTTCAAAGAACATTTGCCGAATGAACCACGATGGCCTAAGCAAGGAGAAAAAGCCATTGCTAGAGATAGGCGTATCTATGTGTCGACATATCCTACAATGTTGAATATTATACGTGATGAAGAAAACAAACTCAGTTCTCATTTCTTTGATCTGATTGTTGTAGATGAAAGTCATAGAAGCATATACAATACTTATCAAGAGGTTTTAGATTATTTTAACACTATCACACTTGGTTTAACTGCGACTCCAACGGATGTGATTGATCACAATACGTTTAAACTTTTTGATACGGAAGATGGTGTGCCTACATATGCCTATTCATACGATGAAGCTGTAAATCACATACCTCCATACTTGTGCAACTTTCAGGTTATGAAGATTAAAACCAAATTTCAAACTGAAGGTATTAATAAAAGAACTGTTGCACTCGAAGATCAAAAAACTTTAATTCTTGAGGGTAAAGAGATCGAGGAGATAAACTATGAAGGAACAGAGCTAGAGAAAAAAGTTATAAATAGAGGTACTAATTCTCTTATTGTGCGTGAGTTCATGGAGGAGTGTATAAAGGATGCAAATGGAGTACTCCCAGGCAAAACAATATTTTTCTGTGCAACGAAAGCTCATGCAAGACGTATCGAGGAAATTTTCGATTCATTATATCCTGAATATAATGGAGAATTAGCAAAAGTACTTGTTAGTGAAGATCCTCGTGTGTATGGTAAAGGTGGATTGCTTGATCAATTCACAAATAACGACATGCCCCGTATAGCATTAAGTGTCGATATGCTTGATACAGGTATCGATGTGCGAGAATTAGTAAATCTAGTTTTCGCAAAACCAGTTTATAGCTATACAAAATTTTGGCAAATGATAGGTCGTGGAACTCGACTGCTAGAACCAGCTAAAATAAAACCTTGGTGTACAGATAAAGATGTATTCTTAATCCTTGATTGTTGGGATAATTTTGAATACTTCAAGTTAAACCCTAAAGGTAAAGAGGCAAAAGTGCAGATACCTCTTCCTATACGTTTGTTTGGCGTTCGCTTAGATAAAATTAAGAAGGCTACTGAATTAAATGAGATAGAGATATTGCAGAATGAAATAGTAAAACTAAGAGCACAGATTAACACCTTGCCGCAGGAGTCTATTGTTATTCTTGATGCAAAGCATGATCTTCAAAGATTGGATAATGAAAACTTTTGGATTAATTTATCTTCAGATAAAATAGAATTCTTAGAATCTGTTGTTAAGCCATTGTTTAGGACCGTTTCCGACGCAGATTTTAAGGCTATGCGTTTTGAGAAAGATATCGTTGAAGTGTCACTTGCTAAATTATCAGACGAAAAAGATAAATTTGACACACTCAAAGAGAGCATTGTGGAAAGAATAGCAGAGCTTCCATTATCAGTCAACTATGTTATGAAAGAGGAGTCAATTATACGTAAGAGTCAAACTAATTATTATTGGTCTAACATATCAGAAGCTGATTTTGATGATTTAATAATAAAGCTTGCTCCGTTAATGAAATATAGAGAATCAATCGTCCCTCTTGCTCCTGCTAAATTCAATTTCAAGGATTCAGTTTATGAAAAAGAGTATGTAGAGTTTGGGCCACAACATGAAGCTCTAAGTATAGCTAAATATAGGGAGCTGGTTGATCAAAAAATTAATGAACTGGTATCAAGCAATCCCTTACTTCAGAAACTAAAGAGTGGTAAAGTTATAACCGAAGATGAGGTGCAGCAATTAGCTGAAGATCTGCATAATGAGCATCCTCATATAACTATTGATTTGTTGCGAAGAGTTTATAACCACCGAAAAGCGGAATTTATTCAGTTTATAAAACACATTCTTGGCATTGAAGTCTTAGAGTCTTTTAATGAAACGGTCTCCAAGGCATTTGATGATTTTATCGCACAGCATAGTTATTTATCAAGTAGGCAGTTGCAGTTTTTAGATCTACTTCGTAATTACATTATGG
>CAZYQA010000094.1:0-7847 GCA_964649555.1 uncultured Muribaculaceae bacterium | reverse complement strand
CAAGAACAATGCCTATAATTGTTTGTTTATCAATATTATAATTGTATTGACTCTCTCTTGAGTACACTTTTAAACAATTTAGTGTATTTATATTGTATTGATATATAGTGTAATACATTTAATTATATAAATTTGGTGTATATTATTTTTTGTGTATCTTTGCGCCCGTTCAAATTTTAAGAGATGAAAAATTTAAGAAGAATGAAAAAGTTAATGAAAAGAGGTTTAGTAACTTCTGTCATTACAATGATGGCAATTGCTGGTAGTATTAATACTGCTAATGCGGAGGGTTATCAAATTAATGCACAAAGTACAAGACAGCTTGGTATGGGACATACCGGTGTCGCTTTGAAGCTTGGAGCTGAGAGTATGTTATTTAATCCGGCTGGTATGGCATATCAACCTAGTAAGTTCGATATTTCATTAGGTATGTCGGGTGTTATATCTAAAGTAAATTATAAAAACGATGCTAAAGGGTATAATTTCAATACGGATAATCCTATTGGAACACCTTTATTCGGATTTATAAGCTATAAACCAATTGAGAATCTTGCAGTGGGTGTAAGTATTACAAACCCTGTGGGAAATTCAATTAAATGGCCTGATAACTGGCCGGGAGCAACACTTGTTGAGAAAATTGATCTTAAAGGTTTTTGTATCCAGCCTACTGTTTCGTATAAATTCAGCGAAAGAGTGAGCGTGGGAGCAGGTTTAATGATTGATTTTGGTAGTGTAAACCTTCAACGTGCTTTGCTTCCTGTAGGTGGCTTAGATTTTCTAAGTAAATTAAATCCTGCGTTTGCACCTGTTATTGATGGTATTGCAGGTAAAGTTCCAATTTCTGCCGAGCTTAAAGGTGATTCTAAAGTGAATGTTGGTGTGAATATTGGTGTATTAGTGAATGTTTCTGAAAAAGTTAGCTTGGGAGCATCTTTCCGCTCTAAAGTTAATTTCAAAGTTGATGAGGGTACTGCAGAGTTACATTATGCTTCAGATGCGCTTAAACAATTAATAAATCAAATTAATACGGCAAAACCGGGAACTATTCCTGTTCCACCACTTGAAGAGGGTACTTTTGCTGCTTCTCTTCCTGCACCTTGGAATATTAATGCCGGTGTATCTTACAAGCCAATTGATAGATTAACTCTTACAGCAGAGATGCAATTTGTAGGATGGCAAGCGTATGATACATTATCTGTTCAATTTGATGAGAGTGTATTAAATGGTTACTCTATTGTTGCCCCTAAAAATTATAAAAATACTTTTATCGCAAGAATTGGTGGTGAATACACAATTTCTCAACTTGCTACAGTGAGATTGGGTGCTTACTACGATACAACTCCTGTGAGAAAAAACCTATATAATCCTGAAACACCGGGTTCAAATAAAATTGCTATAACTGCAGGTGCTTCTATCAGACCTACCAAATTTATGTCTATAGATTTAGCTGTTGCTTATATTGGTGGTGCTAAACAATACGGAAGCTATCCTATGAATGATGAGGGTACCGTACTTTTTGATGGAGATTATAAAGCTCACGCATTTATGCCATCTTTTGGATTATCGTTTAGATTCTAAACAAATTCAAGATATATTTGAATACTAAAACCTATAGGGGAGAAGATGCTCAATTTTAGACATCTTCTCTCTTTTTTTTATCTTTGCACTATAATAGCTGAAAAATGAAAGAGAGGGCAAAAAGAAATAAGACAATTACATTAAGTAGTGATGATATAAATGTATTAGAGAAAAAGCTAATCAATATCAATTCACAAGTATGTGTTGAAGATATTAGGAATAAAACAATTAATAATAATCTTCTTGATGTAATTGAATTTTTACCTGAGGGTTTTGTGGATTTATTGATTATAGATCCCCCTTATAATCTTTCAAAAAACTATAATGGGCTTAAATTTAATGCTATTGCATCGGATAATTATCTCGATTATCTACAGGAGTGGTTCCCTAAAATTGTTAGAGTGCTAAAACCTAATGCAAGTGTATATGTTTGTTGTGATTGGAAATGCTCTACCGAGATTTATCAGGTTGTGAGTAAGTATCTTACAATAATTAATAGGATCACCTGGCAACGAGAGAAGGGGAGGGGAGCTAAAGCAAATTGGAAAAATGGGATGGAGGATATATGGTTTGCAGTGAAGGATCCTAAAGATTATTATTTTGATGTAGAGGCTGTGAAACAGAAAAAGAGGGTGTTGGCTCCTTATAAAGTTGATGGAAAACCAAAAGATTGGGAAGAGACAGATGATGGGAATTTCAGGCTTACATACCCCTCTAATCTTTGGGATGATATAAGTATCCCTTATTGGTCTATGCCTGAAAATACTGATCATCCTACCCAAAAACCTGAAAAGCTGATAGCCAAACTTATTCTTGCATCTTCGCCGGTGGGGGGCTTTGTCTTTGATCCGTTTTTGGGAAGTGGAACAACTTCTGTTGTAGCCAAGAAATTAGATAGAGATTTTTCGGGTATTGAAATTAATAAAGAATTTGCCTGCTTGGCTCAGAGGCGTTTGGAGCTTGCAGATGCCAATAAAGAGATACAAGGTTATGAAAATGGTGTGTTCTGGGAGAGGAACTCACTTAAAATGCAAATGAAAGAGCGAAAAAAATGAATATAGTTATTTTGTGTGATGGAGATTTTCCTACTCATGGCTACCCATTAGAGGTGCTGAACGAGGCAGATATTCTTATTTGCTGTGATGGCTCCATTATGCAATTATTAGATAAAGGAGTATCTAAATTACCTCAATATATAGTGGGTGATATGGATACCCTCTCGCAAGAGTTGAAAAAGGAGTATTCAGATATAATAATATCAAGCGACTGCCAAGAGTCTAATGATCAGACAAAGGCTTATAGTTTTGCTCTTGGGCTGATTAATATAGATAAGGATAATAAAATATCTTTTCTTGGCGCAACCGGTAAAAGGGAGGATCATACACTGGGGAATATCTCGTTGCTATCAGATTATGCTGTTGAGGGGAGTTGTATTCCTCCGTTTAATAATATTGTTCCGGCAAATTTGGAATTAGAGATGATCACGGATTATGGAGTATTTAAGCCTTATTTTGATACTTTTACTGCACCATCTTTACCCGGTAAACAAATTTCAATCTTCTCATTCGATAATTCTTTAAATATACAATCAAAAGGATTATTATATAAGACAGATAATGTTGTATTTGATTTATGGTGGAAAGCGACACTAAATGAAGCAATAGGGGAGAGTTTTACCCTCACCTTTAGTCATAAGTCGCGAGTTCTTTTATTCTATCAATATTAAAAATATTATTTCGGTGCAATTCTGTATAGGAATATAGCGATAATAGCAAAAATTATATTAGGAAGCCATAGTGCTACAGCAGGAGAGAGTGTATCTGTGTGTACAAACATTTGGCTAAAGCGGAGAAACAAGATGTATGAGAAGCTCAAAGCTATCCCTATTCCTATGTTTAATCCAATGCCCCCGCGCCTTTTCTTTGAAGATAGGGATACTCCTATTAATGTGAGTATGAATGCTGAGAATGGCATTGCGTATCTGGTATGTTTCTCAATAAGGGCATATTTCACCATTTGATCTCCACGCATAATCTGAGTATCAATAAGCTCTTCAAGTTGACCGTAGGTTAAATCCTCTACAACATTCTTTTTTCGATAGAAGTCTGCAATAGTAATACTTAATGTGGTATCTATTGTCTGCCCTGATGTTACAATCTCACTTGCCCCTTTGTACTCTCTAAGGTGGTAATTATTCAATACCCAACAAGACTTTGTAGAATCCCATTGAGCAGTTTCGGCACTTAGCTTAGATTTTATCTTATGCCCCTCAATTGATTCTAAAGTGAATTTGTATGCAGTATTGTTCCAAGTACTAAAAGACTCCACATACATAAATATACCCGGTGAAATTTGGTAATGGATATTCCTATCGGTATTCTGAAACGCTTTCTTAATATATTTTGCCTCAAATTCATGCCTGCCTTTATTTGCAGGTGGGATGACATATAAATTTAGTGCTAAACTAAATGCACATATTACGGCTGCACATATAAAATAGGGGTACATTAATCGTTTAAAACTGATACCTCCCGCCAGCATGGCAATAATTTCACTATTTGCAGCTAGCTTGGATGTGAAAAATATAACTGTGATAAATACGAATAGCGGGCTGAACATATTTAAGAAATAAGGGATAAAGTTTGCGTAAAGATTGAATACAATCTCATTAAGAGGAGCCTCTTTGTCTACAAAATCATCTATCTTTTCACTTATATCAAAAATGATTACTATGCCTATAATTAGGAGTAATGCGAAAAAATAGGTCCCTATAAATTTCTTTATTATGTACCTGTCAAGTATTGTTATCTTAAAGTTATACTTCATGTATTATAACTTGGTTTCTAGTTTTTTAACTGCAGCCTTTTTCCATGTGTCAAAATCACCTGCTTTTATATGTAAACGAGCTTGGCGCACTACATCTAAATAAAACGCCAAGTTATGTTCACTTGCAATCTGAGCAGCCAACATTTCACCTGCTACAAATAGGTGTCTTAAATATGCTTTGGTGTATGTTTGATCTACAAATGATGTGCCTGCAGGATCTAATAATGAGAAATCCTCAGCCCACTTTTTGTTTCTTATATTAATCATACCTTCCCATGTGAAAAGCATTCCGTTACGTCCGTTACGAGATGGCATTACACAATCAAACATATCTACTCCTCTTGCTATTCCCTCTAAGATATTTGCCGGAGTACCTACTCCCATTAAATAACGGGGCTTGTCAAAAGGTAGTAACGGGTGTACAGCCTCAATCATCTCATACATCTTTTCTGTAGGCTCACCCACCGATAATCCTCCGATTGCATAGCCATCCCTATCCAATGAAACAGCGTGCTCTGCAGCCATTTTTCTAAGATCCGGATAAACACACCCTTGCACTATAGGGAAGAAGAATTGCTTGTATCCGTATAAAGGCTCTGTGGAGTCAAATCTTTTTATACATCTCTCAAGCCATCTTTGGGTAAGCTTGAGTGAATTTAAGGCATAAGAGTGAGTTGCATCCCCCGGGGTACATTCATCAAGAGCCATTATAATATCAGCTCCAATCATTCTTTGCGTATCAACATTATTTTCGGGGGTAAAAATATGCTTTGAGCCATCTATGTGTGAGCGGAATGTGCATCCCTCTTCTGTTAGTTTTCTGTTTTCAGCAAGAGAAAATACCTGAAATCCGCCACTATCTGTAAGCATAGGTTTATCCCATGAAATGAATTTATGCAATCCACCTGCTTTATTTATAATATCTAAGCCTGGGCGCAGATATAAATGGTATGTATTTCCCAGAATGATTTGAGCATTTATATCCTCCTTTAAATCCCTATGATATATTCCTTTGACAGATCCAACTGTTCCAACAGGCATAAAAATGGGTGTTTCAATCACTCCATGGTCTGTGTAAAGCAAACCGCATCTTGCATTTGATGACGGGTCTTGTGCTATTTTCTCAAAAATCATCCTCTGTTTTTTTCTAAATAAAGGACAAAAGTACTAAAATTCACTTATATTTGTAACGCTATATTAGATATATTAAGTAAAAACCGGAATATGAAAAGAGTCAGGTTGGACATGGGGGCAGTTATTAAAGAGAAGGGAAGCGATGATAAGATGGTATTTTCACTCTCAGCCAACAATATAAATAAAGCAATCAGAATAAATTTGCAGCCTGCTCAAATGCACGCTTTATTATCTAATCTTAATCATATAAGAGAGGATGGTATTACTAGTCAGGAGCTGATTTTTAGTATCCTGACAAAATTTATGATAGAAATTCTGGAGGTCAATATCATTATCGGGCAGGATAACAAAAACTTTGAATCAAAGATTGTGTTATTTGATGGTGACAGAGAGCAGAACTTTGTATGTAGTGTTATTGATGGGATAGTTTTGGCAAAAAAATTTGCTTGTCCCATATTTATAACTGAAGATTTGCTTAATAAGTATGGTGTAGATGAGATAAAGGATGAGTCGGCAGCGGATGAGGGAGATTATTGTGACGAATTAAAGATTCAGTTGAAGATTGCAATTGAGAATGAGGATTATGAAAAAGCGTCGATATTAAGCAAAGAGATATTTAAAAACGAACAAAATAAAAAAATAACAAATTAAAGATGAGAAAATTTTTTGGAATTTTAGCCTTTCTTTTACTATCACTTCAATTGTTCGGGCAGCAGATTGATAGCTCTGAATATAAGGTTCCTCAGCAATTACAGCAGGTAGTAACTCAAACAGTTGAAGAGTTACCTATTCAATCAACAGATCCAATTAAGATTACTCCGCAGCAAAACTCTAATGTGCCGGAAAATCCATATAAAGCATTGCTTACAAGTAAAACATTTACTTTTGATATTGTCTCTATATTAAGGGGCTTACTTGGTATGGCTCTCCTTATACTAATAGCGTGGCTGTTTAGTATAGATAGGAAAAAAGTTAATTGGGGTACAGTTGGGAAAGCCCTTGCACTTCAGTTTATTATAGCAATTTCTATGCTTGTGTTCCCTTGGGTACAGAATGCTTTTGAAGTATTCGGAGGTGCTTTTGTGGCGGTGTTGGATTGGACAAAAGCGGGTTCTGAGTTCTTGTTTGGCTCTCTTATGAATGTGCAAAACTTCGGATTCATATTTGTGTTACAGATATTACCTACTATTATTTTCTTCTCTGCTCTTACAAGCTTATTTTTCTACTTGGGTATTCTACAAAAAGTAGTTTACGGAATGGGCTGGGTGCTTACGAAGTTTATGAAATTGTCGGGCGCAGAATCTTTATCATGTGCCGGAAATATTTTCTTAGGGCAGACTGAGGCTCCTTTGATGGTGAAGGAGTATATCCCAAGAATGACAAAGAGTGAGCTTATGCTTGTGATGACTTCCGGTATGGCAACCATGGCAGGTGGTGTTTTAGCTGCTTATATTGGAATGCTAGGTGCCGGAGATAAGGCTATGGAGGTGGAATTTGCTAAGCACTTGCTTTCTGCTTCTGTAATGGCAGCTCCTGGAGCTATTGCAATTGCAAAGATTCTCAAACCTCAAACTGAGGAGATTGATAATTCTGTGGAGGTTTCAAGTGAAAAAATCGGGAAGAATGTATTAGATGCTATATCAAACGGTACTACTGAAGGGTTGAAATTAGCTGCAAATATCGGAGCAATGCTACTTGTGTTTTATGCTTTGATTGCGGGAGTAAACTCCATATTAAGTTTTATTAGCTTTCAGGCTATTGATGATTTGATATCTTCTGTTACAGGGGGTAGATATGCCGATCTTTCATTAGAGTTTATTTTATCTTATCTTTTCTATCCTGTTGTTTGGGTAACAGGTTTGCCTGCCGATGATATTCATTTGGTTGGAAGATTATTAGGAGAGAAAGTGATTTTAACAGAGTTTGTAGGGTACCAAAGTTTGGCAACTATGATTCAGGAAGGGGTATTCTCTTCTCCTAAATCTATCATCATGGCTACTTATGTATTGTGTGGTTTTGCAAACTTTGCTTCTATCGGTATTCTTATAGGTGGTGTTGGTGGAATGGCTCCAAATAAAAGACCTGTACTTTCTCAGTATGGTTTAAGGGCATTGCTGGGTGCTACATTTGTAGCTCTTATGTCTGCTACTATGGTGGGAATGTTTATAGCATAATTTTATAGCAGTTTAATATTAACTCCCGAAGGTTAGACAATGACATTCGGGAGTTTGTATTTTTAAAGTCTGCTGATTATAATGCTTAGTGTATTATTATTTTAGCAGAGGATTTCCCTTTTAAGATATTGTTTT